>NZ_JADQBD010000026.1:0-38688 GCF_017808115.1 Chryseobacterium sp. RR2-3-20
AATGCGTCCGCAGAAAGTTTCAATGCGAAAATAAAGAACTTCAGAATGCAACTTCGAGGCGTGAGAGACAAAGCATTTTTCCTTTTCAGATTATCCAAAATTTTTGCCTAGTCCCCAACTTTTGTTACTGATCCAGGTTTTTATTTGAAAAAATTTCATATCCAGAAAAGATTATTTATCTTACCGGAGTTCTGAATTCACCATAACCAATTAATCCGTCATAATTTCTTCCAAAAGGTCTATAATACAGAAAAGCCTGATAAAGATTTTCTGTTTGCCAGAAATTACCATTCACTTCGCCAAAATTCAGACTTCCGTTGTTTTCTTTTGTTGCCAAAACATAATTGTAAAAACCCTGTTTAAGATAAATTCTTGCAATATATTTTTTTGAAGCCTCATCGTATTGCATCTGAAATTCCTTTTTGGGCTGAAAATCATTAAAACCTCCCAAAACATAAAGTTCTTTATCTATAGGTTCCGAATCTAAAGAAAAATATACCCAAGAATAATCTGCTTCCCGCTCTGCATTTCTTTCTAAACCTAAGTCATTTCTACGATAATACCACGCTCCATTTACATCTGGCTGATATTGATAATTAAGCGGATACGCCCAAACCGAATGAAGATAAGTCTGATTAACTCCATCTAAAATATCTGTTGCGCGAACCATATCGGCTGCCATTTTCATATTTTTATTATCAAAGTAATAAAATTCATTATTACCGGGAAAGACAAGATTCAGTTGCTGGAAAAGCAATTCATTTCCCATTGTAGAACTCGGCTTCTGTCCGGAAATCTGCATATTGGGATTATTATTCTGCAAAAGAGTAAGGGTTATAGAATTAACATTCGATGTAAGATCACCGGCTTTTGCAACAGCCTGTACTTCTACCCTTTGGTTAACATTAGGGTTTTTGGCGTCTGCAAATCTTGAAATATTTAACGCTAAATTTGCCTGATCTTCAACAATTGAAAATCTTCTTGTAAAAAGCGGTTCATCTGCGGATCTTTTATAAACTATCAACTCAAAATTCCCTGAAATTTTAGGTTGAATTTTATCATTGGGAAATTTTAAAACATAATGAGTATATGGCTGCAGAGTATTAAACGAATACTGAAACTCATCCAACATTGCATTCATCTGCCCATTAGCAATTTCACTGAAAAAAAGATTATCGTATTCCCAGTTTCTGTCGTAATGCTTTATAGTATAGCGATATATTTCGCTAGAATTTGTAAGATCATCAAACCTCAGAATAAGCTGCTGCCCATTATAAATTACAGGAGTTTCATCATTTGTCTGAGGGTTAAACAACTGTATGCTTTGTATATTCTGCCCAAAGATAACCCCACCCAAAGACAGCAAAAATAATTGTAATGTTTTCATTATGACGAATATAATGAATATTTTAAACTACAGAAAACTTTATGCTTTTCTATGTGGATAAAAAAAAAGATTCAAATTTGTGAAAAAATAAAACCCGGAGTAATTTCACCGGGTTTTCATCCTTATAAATTGAAAATTTTTAATTCACTACAAATTTTCTTTCATTGATGAGTTCCGCAATTGCCAACATATCTTTTCCAATTAAACGGTCATCTTCCAGTTTTGTAACTTTAGAACGAAGAATAGCAAAATTTTCCTCAATAATTTTAGAACATTTTGCAGGTCTTCTAAACTCTAAGCCTTGTGCTGCAAACATTAGTTCAACCGCTAAAATATTTACTAAATTACCCAGAATCTGATTAAATTTTCTTCCTGAAATGCTCCCCATAGAAACATGGTCTTCCTGCCCTAAACTGGTAGGGATAGAGTCTGCAGAAGCCGGAAAACAAAGCGTTTTATTCTCGGTTACCAACGCCGCACTAGTGTACTGCGGAATCATAAATCCAGAATTTAATCCGGAACTTTCTGTAAGCAATCTCGGCAAACCATACTTTCCTTCAAGTAAAAGATAACTTCTTCTGTCTGAAATATTACCTAACTCTGCAGCGGCTAAAGTAGCATAATCTAATGGAAGTGCCATCAATTGTCCATGGAAATTACCTCCGGAAATAGATTCTTCAGCACTTAAAACAATTGGATTATCTGTTACAGAATTCAGTTCTGTTTCCGCCATCATTTTAAGATGTTCAAATGCATTTCGGCTAGCTCCGTGAACCTGAGGTACACAACGCATTGAGTAAGGATCCTGTACTCTTTCGCAATCTTCATGAGCTTGCAGATTTTCAGAATTTTTCAGGAATTTCAGCATTCTTGCCGCAACTTTTTTACTTCCTGCAAAAGGTCTTATTTCATGCAGTTCTTTTTTAAACGGACTTGCAGAACCTCTGTACGCTTCCAAACTCATCGCTGCAGTCATGTCTGCCAAATCCAGCAAATACTCAAATTTTTCTAAGCCTTTAATGGCATGAGCCAGAATAAACTGAGTTCCGTTGATTAAACCTAAACCTTCTTTCGGACCTAAAACCAAAGGTTCAAGATTATTTTTCTCTAAAATTTCTGAAGTTTCGAAAATTTCGTTCCCAATCCAAACTTGTCCGATTCCCAAAAGAGGCAAAACCAAATGTGAAAGAGGAGCCAAATCTCCTGAAGCTCCCACAGAACCCTGTTCTGGAACCACCGGAATAATATCTTTCTCCAACATTATAATTAATCTTTCGATTACCTCCAGAGAAACTCCCGAAAACCCTTTAGATAACGCATGAATTTTTGAAATCATCATTATTTTAGAAAGTTCTTTATCTATGGGCTTTCCTACTCCAACTGCATGAGAAATAATTAGATTATACTGTAACTGTGCAGTTTCATCCGCAGATATTTTGGTATCGCAAAGCGGACCGAAACCTGTATTTATACCATACACACAACGATCTGAATCTACAATCTGCTGAACGTTTTTCTGTGATTTTAAAATCTGTTTTTTCGCTGAGTCATTCAGCTTAGCTTTTCCTGGATCTTTACATATCGCTAAAACATCATGAAAACTAAGCGTATCTATTCCGTAAATCATTTAATAAAATTTCCTTAAAATTACACTTTTTAGTGTATTAGAAAAAAGGAAAATTAGTTCATATTACAATCATCATTTTTTTTACTTTTACATCTAAATTTTAAAACTCAAAAATGTATGAAAATTAAAGCTTTATTACTCGCTTTTTTTATGATTAGTCTTTCTGCTTTCTCTCAGGACAAAGTAAAATATTCTAAAGAAGACATCAAAAAAATGGAAACCTATTTATTTAATGAAGGTTTCACGGTTCCATCTTCAAAGAAAATATCTACCATTGTGTTGAAAGATGGTACAGTTTATAAAGGATATTGCAATGATGTAGACCGAAAAAAAGGACAGATTTATGAAATTGGCATTAAAGACAGTGCTACTAAAAAAGAACTGAAACTAAACGCAGAAAGTGTAAGCGAAATGTATATTTACCCAACCAATGCACAAAAAGTAGCTAAAGTGGGGAAATATTTCGGAAATATTAGAAATTTCGGAACTAAAAAACTTACTAAAAATACAACCAACGAAACCATTCATTTTGTAAATCAAACTGTTTCTTTAAAGAATAAAAAAGACGAAAAAGAGTTTTTGATGCAGTTGATTAATCCTGAATTCAGCGATATTATAGCAGTTTATTTTGATCCTGTAGCCAAAGAAACAGGAGGTTTTTCTATCGGAGGATCTCCACAGCTGGGTGGCGGAGTTACAAAATCCTATTATGTAAAAAAAGGAGATAAAGTAATTTGGCTTCACAAAGATGATTTTGAAAACAATTACGATTTTCTTTTTGGAGATAACGCAGAATTCATCAAAAAATATCCTAAAAATTCGGTAAAATGGGATTATTTCAGCTTTCTGGTAAGCGAATATACCCAAATGAGCGAAAGCTAATCCTTTAAAATAAAATATTACAAGCTGCAGAAATACTGCAGCTTTTTTTTGCACTGAATTTGCTTAAATTTGCCTTATGAATCCTTCTTTAGAGTTACAGCTTAAAACTTTACCTTCCGAACCCGGTGTTTATCGTTATTACGACAAAAACGAGAATCTCCTGTATGTTGGGAAAGCAAAAAATCTAAAGAAAAGAGTACTGTCTTATTTCAACAAGACACTATCCGGTTACCGAACGAGAATAATGGTTGGAAAAATCGTCCGCCTGGAAACAACGATTGTAAACAGCGAATACGATGCACTTTTGTTGGAGAACAACCTCATTAAAGAACATCAGCCAGTCTACAATGTGATGCTGAAAGACGACAAAACCTATCCTTGGATTTGTATTAAAAACGAAGAGTTCCCGAGAGTTTTCCTTACCCGAAATAAAATAAAAGACGGCTCCGAATATTACGGACCCTACGCAAAAGTACGTCCCGCAAAAATTTTGCTGGATACCATAAAACATATTTATAAACTCCGAACCTGCAACCTCAATTTGGCTCCCAGTAAAATTGATGAAGGTAAATATAAAGTCTGTCTGGAATTTCATATCAAAAACTGCGAAGGACCTTGCGAAGGCTTGGAGAGCAAAGCAGATTATGATGAAAAAATAGACGCAATCCGCGGAATTATTAAAGGAGATTTCCGGGCTGCAAAAGATTATCTGATAAAGCAAATGACTAAATATGCCGCCAATCTTCAGTTCGAAAATGCTCAGATGATTAAAGAAAGACTGAATATTTTAGAAGATTACCAGTCAAAAAACACTGTTGTAAACCCGAATATTGATGATGTTGATGTTTTTGGAATGACAAGCGATGAAACAGCTGCTTATGTTAATTATTTTAAAATCCGAAACGGAAATATCATCCAAAGTTTCACTACAGAAATAAAAAAAGTGCTTGAGGAGACAGACGAAGAAATAATGGAGGAAGCTTTAATTGAAATTCGGCAAAAATTCAACTCCAATTCCAAAGAAGTCCTGCTTCCCTTTCATCTCGGAATAGAAATTCCGGATGTAAAATTGATTATTCCTAAAGTAGGTGATAAAAAAAGAATTGTAGAGCTTTCGGAAAAAAATGCAAAAGAATACCGCATTGAAAAACTGAAACAGGTACAAATTGTAGATCCCGAAAGACATTCCAACAGAATTATGGCAGAAATGCAAAAGCTTTTGAGAATGCCGGTTGAACCAAGACATATTGAAGGGTTTGATAACTCTAACATCCAAGGAACCAATCCTGTTTCTGCATGCGTAGTTTTTAAAGACGGAAAACCAAGTAAAGCAGATTATAGAATTTTTCATCCAAAAACAGTGGAAGGTCCCAACGATTTCGCTACCATGGAAGAGGTAATCTACCGTAGATATAAAAGAATGCTTGATGAAGGCGAAAATCTACCGCAGTTAATTTTAATTGATGGTGGAAAAGGACAGCTATCTTCCGCTGTAAAAAGCTTGAAAATATTAGGTCTGTACGGAAAAATAACCATTGTGGGAATAGCAAAAAGGCTGGAAGAAATTTTCTTTCCGGAAGATTCTATACCTCTCTATTTAGACAAAAAATCTGAAACTTTAAAGGTTCTACAGCGGCTAAGAGACGAAGCACACCGTTTTGGAGTAAAACATCACCGTACAAGAAGAAAAAATTCTACCATAAAATCTGAGCTCGAAGAAATACCAGGAGTTGGAGAAAAAACAATTGCACTTCTTCTGTCTAAACTAAAATCTGTTAAAAGAATAAAAGAATCTAATCTGGAAACTTTAGAAGAAATTTTAGGTAAATCTAAAGCAAAAGTGATTTATGATTTCTTTAATGGTGAATAAAAAATATATTTTTTTAAAAACGTTTAAGAACCAGTGAACCTATTGCTATTTATAATGATTTGAATGCAGATTGGTCGATATTTTGTACTTCAATTATTTTAAAATAAACTTGAGAGTAATAAACGTATAAAAATTATATTTATGGCAAAAAATGTAGCTGAGCAGATCGTAGAAATGCTCGAAAATGCTAATGTAAAAAGAATATATGCAGTTACGGGAGACAGTCTTAATCATCTTAATATCGCAGTAAAAAAAAGCAGTATAGAATGGATTCATGTTCGGCATGAAGAAGTTGGCGCTTATGCTGCTGCTGCCGAAGCAGAACTCGATGGTTTTGCAGTCTGTGCAGGAAGCTGCGGTCCTGGTCATGTGCATTTAATAAATGGTGTTTACGAAGCACACCGATCCCATGTTCCTATGTTGGTAATAGCCTCTACAATACCGAGCGAGGAAATGGGAATGGATTATTTTCAGGAAACCAATACTATAAAACTTTTTGATGACTGCAGTTATTATAACCAAATGATAACCAGACCCGAACAGGTACAAAGAACAGTTCAGACAGCTATGCAACATGCCATATCCAAAAAAGGAGTTGCGGTTATAGGACTTCCGGGTGATGTTTCGGAAATGAATGCAGAAGAAGCTACGACTTCCAATAAAATATTCAGAACTAATCCTGTTATCCGTCCTTCCGATCATGAATTGGAAGATCTTGCAAAGCTCATCAACGAAAGTAAAAAAGTTACAATCTATTGCGGAATTGGAGCGGAACATTCTAATGCAGAAGTGGTTCAGTTATCAAAATTGCTAAAATCTCCGGTAGGATATTCTTTCAGAGGAAAAATGTCTATACAGCCCAACAATCCCAATGAAGTAGGTTTAACAGGTTTATTAGGGCTTCCTTCGGCATATCATGCGATGCACGATTCAGATTTGCTTTTACTTTTGGGAACAGATTTTCCTTATCAGAAATTTATGCCTGTAAAAAACAAGATTGTACAGATAGACGAAAACCCGGAAAGACTGGGAAGAAGAGCCAAACTGGAACTTGGTTTAGCGGGTGATGTAAAGGAAACAATTAAAGCGCTTATCCCTCTTTTAAAGGAAAAAGAAGATGATAGTTTCCTTAAACAACAGTTGGAATTTTATGATAAAGTAAAAGAAAACCAGCTTACCTATGTTAAAGACTCAGGAAAGGAAAATGCCATACAACCAGAATTTGTTACCCATATTTTAGACCGTATCGCTGCTAAAAATGCTATATTTACAGTAGACACAGGAATGTGTTGCGTTTGGGGGGCTCGTTACATTACAGGAACAGGAGAAAGAAAATTATTGGGTTCTTTCAATCACGGTTCTATGGCAAATGCATTACCAATGGCAATCGGTGCATCTCTTGCACATCCAGAAAGACAGGTAATTGCGATGTGTGGTGATGGAGGTTTATCTATGCTTTTGGGCGATATGGCAACGATTTTCCAATACAAATTGCCAGTAAAACTGATTGTTTTCAACAACCGAAGCCTCGGAATGGTAAAATTGGAGATGGAAGTCGCCGGAATGCCGGATAATGAAACCGATATGGTAAATCCGGATTTTGCAATGATTGCTCAGGCAATGGGCTATCCTGGCAAAAATGTACATCAGCCGGAGGAGGTAGAACAGGCTATTCAGGATTGCTTAAATCATAACGGACCTTATCTTTTAAATATTTTTACCAATCCTAATGCATTGGCATTACCTCCAAAAATTGAGATTGAGCAGGTTCTAGGAATGACAAAATCTATGACACAATTGATGTTGGGAGGAAAAATGCAGGAAGCTTTAGATACTGTAAAAACCAACTACAAACATATCAAAGATTTGCTTTAAAGTATGAAAATCATTGCATTATTTCCATAATAAATATTGTGATGGTTTATAAGCATATTTTTATTAATACAAAAAAGGCTTGCCTCAACAATGAGACAAGCCTTTTTTTAAACTGAACCAATTTATTTAGCTCCATTATCTGCGATGAAAAAATCATCGGCATCTTCCGCAATAGGAACGTAAAGTCTCTCCCATTCTTTACTGTTCACCATATCCCAACTGTGCCCTTTTCCTTTAAGATCCCTCCGCTAAAAGTATTGTACCTGGTTTGATGATAAATGTAGAACCATCTGATACTTTAAATTTAATATTCCCTTTTAAAGTAATTACATATTGTCTTCTTGGTGCAGGGTGTGCATTTTTTTCCCATTCTTCTGTTTTGTTGCTAAGCCAGAAAGTAGTAGTATTCATGTGTTTAAGAGTAGGTATTCTGCCTTTCTCAAACGCACAAGTACCATCTGCATTTAATTAACCTGTATGCAGGGATATAATCTTTAGACTCCTCTTTGTTAACTTTAAAGCTTAAATTTTTGCTTTCTTTCTTTTGAGCGTTTGCCATTGTGATTGTGTTAAATGCCATAATAACGCAAATTCCTTTAATGATATTTTTCATTGTAATAAAAATTTAAATAATATTATTGTTGTTTCTTAATTGTAAACGGTATCATATACCAACATTTTCTCAAAAAATGGTTTGTATTGCTGTACTAATGCTAGATGCTCCGGTAATTTTCCGTAAGCTTCGAGTTCTTCTAAAGAATCAAACTGCATCGCACAATTATAGGTATATGTGCTGTCTAAAACCGCCCTTGGAGAAGATCCTGCAGGTACTCCGTAGCATAGATTTTTTTGATAAGGCAATTTTTTAAGACCTTCGAAGAATTTTTCAAAATTTTTCACTTCTGTTGCAGAAAGATCTTTTCTGAGCCAGAAGAATAAGTTATGTGCGTACACTTTTTTATTTTTTAAAGGTTTAACATTAGTAAACATGGAGGCAAACATATTCCCTGAGATCAGCAAAAATGCAGAAGCCTGAATAGATCGAAATAAAAATTTTCTCCTTTCCATAATGATTATTTTTAGTTGAAATCTATTCTGTATTTCAAAACAAACTGCCATTTTCTATCAGATACAATACCATTATCCATTGCACTGTTGGTATAAATAGGTCTGTTTTGCGCATCAAAAGTTAATCTCGAAGACATTCCGTTCATAAGAAGTGAGATTCCTGCATCATAGATGACTACGTTATCCTTCAAAGCATCAAGATTAGACATCTGAATTCCTACTGCTGGCTGCAATTGCAGATTTTTCTTTTCTTTATTGAAGTAAGGCAGCGTACCTCCTACCTGCAGATAATAGGTGTTTCCTGTACCTATAACGGGCATAGAATTTCCTGCTCCATTAAGAGTTGCCAGTTTGGGATCTACAGATGTAGCAGGGTTATTGGTTCCTACGTAACGGATGTAGTTGGAACCGTAATCATTGTGCATTGCCATACCATATGCACTGATAGAAGTTCCTTTTTCTTTATTGAGCGGAGCATCATAAAATAAATCTACAGCAAAGTTTTTCATATCATCATTAATGGTATTTTTATCCAAATCCTGATGCCACATTGCATTATGAATATAATCGAAACCTGCTCCTAAGCTCAACACGTTCTTTTTCCCGGCATAGGTTCCGGAATTGAAAGGGGTTGATATATTTTCTTTGTCTAGAAAAGCATATCTGAAATATCCTGAAAAATCTTTACCCGGTGCATTTTTACTGAACGTGGCAACATTCACTTTAGGATCTGCAGCTGCCATTGTATAAGGATCTGCCAATACCAAACGGTAATCGAATCTTCCAAGCTGACCTTTTATATAGGCACTCAATTCTCTTACAGTATAATCTGTTGCACCAGCGTTAGAGGTAGCATAAGCCGGCAAATCAAACAATAATGTATTGAGCGGTCCGGTTGTAAATCTCGATAAACCTCTCCAAGTAGAACGCCCTGCACCAAAAGCAATCTTATCACTAAAACCATATTCTGCATAAGCATCCAAAAGATCGAAGTAATTACTACCTTTTGCATTCATATTTACGTTTGTGGTACCACCTTGCAGAACGAACATCAGTTTTTCTGTAGGCTTGTAGGTCATTTTTACCCTTACTCTTCTCAGCGAAAGGTCAGAAACATCAGACTTTGCCTGATTGTTGATACGACTACCAGGATTCAGCTGTGTATATCTTGCCCATAATTCTGCATAACCACTTAGAGAAATGTAGCGGGTACGTTCATTGTTCAGATAATGGGTGAGCATCGGGTTATTAAAATCATTTTTTTTCTGTGCTTCCACTTTAGAATACAAACCCAGCATTGATAATACTGCAAGACCGAGTTTAAAGGTTCTCCTTGTCATAATTTCTAATTATCTTAATTAATTTCGTTCGTTTTGATGGGACAAAATTAGATCGTGGAAACAAAGAACATTGTTAGAAAACTATTAGAAATTCTTTAGAAATTCATTAATACAGGTAAAAACTAAAAATATGAAATACCTTTGTACAGCGATATGAAGTTTAAAAAAAGCCAGTAATTAGCAGACCGATTTTTTTTGAATTTTTTATAATTTAAATTCACTTTTTATAGATGAAGGTTTTAATAGTAGAAGATAATGTACGTGTATCTGCTCTTATCAAACGAGGATTAGAGAGCCAGGGCTATGAGATATACATTTCTGAAGATGCCGAAGACGCCCTTGTAATGGCAGACAGAATACTTATTGACTTGGTAATAATGGATATCATGCTACCCACGATGAACGGTATTGAGCTCAGTAAAATTCTGAAAAAGAAAAATCCTGACTTGCCTATCATTATGCTTACTGCATTAGGAACTATTGATGAAAAAATAGAGGGTTTTGATGCCGGTGCAGACGATTATATGGTGAAGCCATTCGAGATAAGAGAATTGTACGCAAGGATAAAAGCTGTCTTGCTGAGAAAATCTTCGCCAACGACGAAGAACGAAATTTCGGATATTCTTGCCTATCAGGAACTTCAAATCAATAAAAAAAACAGCCGTGTTTTTCGCGATGGGAAAGAAATAAACCTTACCCCAAAAGAGTTTAAACTTCTAGTTTTCCTGATGGATAATCCTGAACGTGTACTGAGTAGAGAAGAAATTGCCGAAAATGTATGGGGCAATCATTTCGATACAGGTACCAATTACATAGACGTCTACATTGCTTATCTCAGAAAGAAAATTGATAAAAATTTTGAGAAAAAACTTATTCACACAAAACCTGGAATGGGCTTTATTCTCAGCCATCAATTATGAAAATTGCCACCAGAACAGCTTTAAGCTACGCACTTCTTACCGCAGTAATCCTATTCATTTTTGCTTACGTTCTGTATTTTGTTTCCGAAAAAATCGGGAAGACGAGTTCAATGACCGTTTAGGATATAAAATTACCTGGCGGTCGGAATTTTTATTTGATTTAAAACTAAGCGATTCAAAAATTAAAGAACTGCATGAAAGAAATAAAAAAATTACTGAACGAAGCCGACATCAGCGTTTACGACAGCAACAAGAAGTTGATTTTCACAGACATCCAACCTTCTTCTGAAAATAAGCATTATTTAGACCAGTTAATTCGTTCTCAAAAGGAAAAAATAACATGGCAAAAAAAAGGCCGCCAATATATGGATGTAAAATATCCTTTCCATGACAAAAAGTTTTATATCATAGGGAGTGCCGTAGATGTAACAGGAAATGCACACATTGCCGATTTTAAGAAAGATGTTATCATTATTTCCATTATCATCATTTTTGTAATTGGTTTTATTTTTTCTTATTATACTTTAAAGCCTTTAAAGGATATTATCATTCAGATTAAAGATATTTCTGAACATAACCTCAATAAAAGACTTATTGTTCCAAAAGCTAAAGATGAAATTTATGAACTTACGGAAACATTTAATTCCACATTCAACCGGCTGGAGAAATCATTTAATAACCACAGACAGTTTGTTACTACTATTTCGCACGAGTTTCGGACACCGCTTTCTACCTTAATTGCAGAGCTCGAACTTGCCAAAGAACTGAATGTAACATTAGAAGACTACAAAACTTCTATTGAAAATGCTTTGCAAGATGCCAATCAGGTATCACATCTTTCCACCGCACTTTTAGACTTTGCCAGAGCAAGTTATGATGTTTCCCAGATTACTTTTGTGGCACTTCGGTTAGACGAAATCCTTGTCGATTCTAAAATTACATTATGTCAAAAAAATCCGAATTATAACGTAGGCATCAATTACATGGACGATCTCGCCAATGAAGATGAAAGCAATTATGACCTCAGCGGAAATCCTTATCTTCTTCAGATTGCTTTTCTAAATTTAATGGAAAACGCATGTAAATATTCGCAAGATAAGTCCTGTAATGTTGAAATTGAGGTAAGAAACAGCAGTTTGGAAATCCGTTTTATAGATCACGGAATCGGAATATCGGAAAAAGACCAATTGAAAATTTTTGATCTTTTTTACAGAGGAGCAAACAAAAATTACGATCAGGGAAATGGCATCGGATTATCTATCGTTCAGCGAATTATAGAAATTCACCACGGCACCATCTCTCTCGAATCGCAAGAGGGAAAAGGCAGCATTTTTAAAATTCAGTTTCCTAAAAATTAGTTTTTTTATCAATTAAAGGTATTTAAATTTCTATTTAAACAAAAAACCGCCGATTTCTAGAAATCAGCGGTCTTTTATTAATAATTGAATGTGATAATTTATCTCGTCACCGTAAAATCTTTACGTTCCGGTCCAACCCCTTTTATGGTTAGCTTTTTCCAATGTTTTGGCAAAACGGTTTTATGCTGGATAATTCCATTCGCGGTAATCTCCAAACCGCCAAAACCATTGATGAAAGCTTGCAAAATGCCGCCCGCTCCGGTCATAAAGTACGGATTAGAACTCGTTGCAGTCTCAGCCAACACCCCAAACGGCGGACGTTGATTAGGCTGATAGGCTTTTTTAAAATAAGCATACGCTTTATCGGCATCGCCCAATCTCGCATACTGAACAGAGAACACTGAAAATGTCATCGCCGGACCATTGTTTTTATCGACTTTGTCGGAATAGTAGGCTAAATCTTTTTTAATCTGCACATCGTCCGTAATAATCCCTAAAGGATAAGCCAATAGATTTGCATCGGCTTGCTTTATTATTTGCCCGTTATAGCCTTTGTATTCCTGCGTTACGCCGTTAGACATTTTGTTAATGACCAACTTATCGCTGATCTGTTTCCAGATTTCAGGGGCTTTTTTGCCACAAATCGTCGATGCAAGAGTCGCATATTCCAAAGCTTTTTTGGCAGCTGCGTTGGTAAAAGCATTATCGTCTACGCCTTCTGCATATTCATCAGCTGCGATCACATAATTGATAGAGTAAGAACCATCGGTATTTTTCACCGCTCTGGACGTCCAGAATTCAGCGATTTTCTGCAACACGGGAAAACCTTCTTTCATCAACCAGTCTTTATCTTTGGTCATCTGATAATAATTCCAGAACGCAATGGCAACATCACCCGTGATATGATGTTCAAACTGTCCTGTCAATGCGTTAATGGGTGTCGCCTCTTCCCCTTTATCATCTGATTCCCACGGGAACATAGCACCTTTGTAACCGTAAGATAATGCGCGGTTTTCAGCAGCTCGCAAACGGTCGGTTCGGTAATCAATCATAGATTTGGCAATGCCCTGATTCATAAAAAGCATCGGGGGATACATCCATAGTTCGGAATCCCAAAAGATATGTCCGCTATAAAAAGTTCCGGACAATCCCATCGGAGAAATGCTCAATCTCGAATTTTCCAAGGCATTAGAATAGAGATTAAACAAGGCTGACCTTGCCACCAATTGGGCTTCATCATCGCCTTCCACCTCAATATCACCTTTCCAAAGCTCGTCCCAAAGTGCATAATGTTCATTCAAGATTCGGTCTGTTCCCAAAAACGAAACATAAATCACTTCTCGTTCGGCTTCACTTTTCGGGTCGTTGAAATCCCGTGTTGTACAAACGGAACCTACCAAAGAAAATTTAATGGTCTCCCCTTTTTTGATTTGACCTTCGAGGATATTTTTTTGTTGATTTTCATTTCGTACGGTCAACTTCTTTCTATCGAAAATAAATTCGGATGAGGCCACCACATTATGGGCTTTTTTGGCTGAGGATGCTTCGGTTTCCAAAATCATCGCTTTGCCACCATCCAGACCAACATTGGCTGTCACCAAGCGGTTTTTAACATCGATGTAACCGCCCGGAATATCCATCTGGTTAAGGCATTGCAGATTGATATTGTCTAAAGCTTTGACTTCAATTTCGATCAATCCTGAATACGGTAAATTCCTCAATGCAGCGATATGATATTTGATTTCAGCTTTACCCGGAATGGTAAAAGATGTGCTGTGAATGGCTTTTTTCATATCGATCGACTGTTTGCAATTCGTTATTGATTGGGAGTCGACTTTCTGTTGATTCACAAACATTTCTAAATGAAACGGATTGATGCCCTGCAAAGCCTGATTGACGCCCGCATCACCGATATCAAATACGTGATTCAGCATCACGTGCTGCACAGAAAAAGGCTCTTTCCAGGGAAGAATCCCAATTTTTCCGCTGGCTATGGGCGCACCGACATAGTTGTCGGTGCTGGTTGCCTCAATAGTCCAGAGTGATTTTTTCTGTTGCGCATTGAATGTCGTCACACACAAAATGGCGAACAAAAATGTTTTACAGAATTTGTTTTTGCACATTATAAAAGGTTTACAATGATTTTAAATCTTTGATTTCTGCTTTATCTTTTACCGGAACGATGCTGATGGCATAACCGCCGCCAGGAACAGAAAGTTGCTCTAATTTTGATTTGCTGGTTACCACCACTTTGCGGATGTTGTAAGCCTGCGTATTTTTAAGATAATCGGCATCTTTGGCATCAGAATAAATTGTTGCAATGTACTGTTTGCCTTTATCCAAGAAATCAAAAGAAATTTTCGAAGTGAAAGGTTTGTAACCCGCCACATTTCCTACAAACCATTTGTCTGTACCTTTTGCTTTTCTGGCAACTGTAATATATTGTCCCGGCTCAGCCTCCAGATATTTGCTATCATCCCAATCTACCGCTACATCTTTGATGAATTGGAAAGCATCCGGGAACTTTTCATAATTCTCAGGGAAGTCCGCCGCCATCTGTAAAGGGCTGTACATCGTAACATATAATGCCAACTGGTTAGCAATAGTTGCATTAACGTGAGAACCGTTGGTGACGTCCATTTGGAAAATCCCAGGCGTATAATCCATTGGGCCACCAATCAATCGTGTGAATGGCAAGATGGTTACGTGGTTTGGATTATTTCTCTCGTTCCCGAAAGCCTGATATTCTGTCCCTCTTGCAGACTCGTTTCCGATAAGGTTAGGATAAGTTCTGGCAATCCCGGTTGGACGAACCGCTTCGTGGGCATTGACCATAATTTTATAATCAGCCGCTTTTTCAATGGCATATAGATAATGGTTGTTTGTCCATTGGCTGTAGTGGGTTTCTCCTAGGGGAAGGATGCTTCCTACATAACCACTTTTCACGGCATCGTATCCGTATTTGTTCATCAGTTTATAGGCTTCATCCATATGACGTTCATAGTTTCTAATGGAAGCCGAAGTCTCGTGGTGCATAATAATTTTCACCCCTTTAGAATGCGCATAAGCATTAAGTGCTGCAATATCAAAATCAGGATATGGCGTTACAAAATCGAACACGTAATCTTTATCATTACCAAACCAATCTTCCCAACCGATGTTCCAGCCTTCTACCAAAACGGCATCGAAACCATTTTTGGCGGCAAAATCAATATATCGTCTCACATTCGCATTGTTCGCACCGTGTTTTCCGTTTGGTTTTGCTTTGCTGTAATCCGTAACGCCCAACTGGACAGAAGGAAACTCATCGGTATAAGACCAGCTGCTTTTCCCGGAAATCATTTCCCACCAAACACCCACGTATTTCGTCGGTTTTATCCAAGACGTATCCGTGATTTTGCTTGGGTCGTTCAGGTTATAAGTCATTTTGGATGCTAAGATATTTCGGGCATCATCGCTGACAATAATCGTTCTCCAAGGTGTGTGGCGTGGCGCCTGCATTTTACCTTTGTCCCCGTGAGAATCCGGCGTTAGCCAAGATTCAAATACCATATTTTTATCATCCAAATTAAGATGCATACAAGAATAATCGATTAAAGCCGCCTCGTGCAGGTTGATGTAAATGCCGTCAGCCGTTTTCATCATCAAAGAGGTCTGAACGCCAGTTGGCGAAAATGAAGTCTGAGACACATTTCCTTTTTCATAAGATTTGGACATCAAACCTCTTATTTCTGACAATTTTGACGTTGTATAATTGTACTCTTGGGTATCATAATCGCCCGGAATCCAGTATGCTGTATGGTCTCCTGTCATAGCAAATTGCGTGCGCTCTTCTTTAATGGTGAAATAAACCAGATTTTTCTGTTGAGGAAACTCATAACGGAAGCCTAAACCATCGTCAAACAAACGGAAACGGATGTCCATATAACGGTCGGTTCCCTTTTGTTTCAGGCTAACCAACACTTCGTTGTAATGGTTGCGGATGGTTTTTGTTTCACCCCAAACCGGCTTCCAGGTTTCATCAAAAGTGGCCGTTTTACTACCGATGACTTCAAAATTGCTGAACAATGAATTCTGAGGGTCGTTTTGAGCTACATTTTTATACTTCAGTTCCAATCCCAAATGGCTTGGTTTAATCACTTCTTTACCTTTGTAAATCAGTTTATAGGTTGGATATCCCCCATTCTGGATGGAAAAATCCATCACAAATTTGCCATCCGGCGATTTTAGCTGTTGTGCAAAAATCAGGCTTACAAAACTTAATGCTACAAGCAATAATAACTTCTTCATTCTACTAATTTTTATTGATTTTAATATTAATATTCTTTCTTAGATCCGCTGTTTTAACCAGAATCTTGTTTCCCTTTTCATCCCAGCTCCAAGCATTGCCAGGGATTTCCTTTCCATCCTCGAAAGCTTCAAAAGCTATAAAAGTAACATTTTTATCATTAAGCATCACCGAATTTGGTTTAGCCTCCACTAAAAGACTCAACACAAAATTCCTTCTGTCAGACTGATGAAAACCCTTATCCTCCGGCTTGATATCAATGATATAAGCCTTCGCTAAAGTGGTACAGACGATGTTGGTCAATGAATAAATATCTTTCAGGTAATCCTGATTTTCACCTTCATCTTCATACAAGGTAAAGCTGGCTTTTTCATCCTCATAATTCGGGAAAATATGGAAGGTTACGGGATAATCTTTTTTCTCGTGGATGTACTGCATTACAGGCATCATCGGCACAATAGAACCTTTTTTGACAAAAATAGGGATGGTATTGAGTGGTGCTTTGTAAGGCAGTTTTTCGCCACCCAGATATTCTGTTTTTTTATCATTAAAATCAATCCATTCGCCATCCGGGAAATAAACTCGTTTTACACGTTCGCCTTTTTTGAGAACAGGCGCCACAAGAATCTCTTCTCCAAACATAAACTGATTATCTATTTTTGCGGCTTCGGGATCTTTTGGATATTCCATAAAAAGACCTCTGGTAATCGGCAATCCGGTGTCGTGCGCTTTTCTGGAATAAGTGTATAAGTAAGGAAAAAGCTGATATTTCAGTTCAATAGCGGCTTTGGTATTTTTCTCTGCCACTTCCCCAAATTTCCAGGGTTCTACCGCATTGTCACCTTCGTGGTGTGCACGGCTAAGCGGACAAAACACGCCAAACTGCATCCATCTTGTGTAGAGTTCTGCCATTGCAGGATAATCTGTGATATCGCCACAATATCCGGAGATATCGGTTGTCCAGAACGGGATTCCGCCTAAACCTGCGGAAATACCAACGGCCACCTGATTTTCCATCTGAGACCAACCTTCCAAAACGTCACTGCCATTCCCGCTGTCGTTGGTCCATCCAAAAGTGTAACGCTGCAAACCTGCGTAGGCTGAACGGGTCATCTGGAAAATACGCTTGTTGGGATTTCTTTTATCAAACTGTTCTTTTACCACTTTGTCCCAGGTTAATCCAAAAACATTATGGATCTCATCATGCATCCCCAGATGGTGCTTCATATTGAGTCGGTCGGTATCTTCTTCATTGCTCCAGGCCGGTTCGCCCATATCTGTCCAAAAACCGCTGATGCCATCATCCAAAGGTTTTTGCTGGTATTTGCCCCACCAGTCGGCAACTGCGGGAAGCGTAAAATCTACTACGCCACAATTTCCGCCCCAAGGCCAAGGCATTTCGTAGGCTTTGTCTGTGCGGACATCCTTTACAAAATAACCCAGTTTATTGGCTTCGATATATTGTTTGTTGTCTTTTTTCGAAATCACGGGATCCTGGGAAACAATCATTTTGAAACCATTAGCTTTCAGTTTTTTGAGCATTCCTTTGGGATCGGTGTAGTTGCCTTTTCGCCACTCAAAATCCTGAAGATTCTGAGTCCAGCCGATATCCTGATAAATCACATCAATGGGAATCTGCCGTTTCCTGAACTCTGCTGCAATTTCCAAAGCCTGATCTTCTCTGGTGTACAAACCGCGACTTTGCGCAAAACCTAACGCCCATTTTGGCGGCATAATCGGTTTCCCTGTCAGAGTAATATATTGCTTCTGGATATCCTTATAATCTTTTCCGGAGATGAAGTAATAGACAAATGCACCATCTGGCGCTTCAAAGGAATAATAATCTGGAGATTCTGTCCCGAATTTGAATTCGCTTTTATAAGTATTATCCAGGAAAATCCCATAGTTATAACTGCTCATAAAAAACGGAATACTCTTGGCAATCGGATCTTCTGTGGTGGAGTAACAAGGTTTGTCGCTGTTCCACATTTTATAGTTTTTCCCTCTTCTGTTAAGTGTTCCGGTTTTCTCGCCCAAGCCAAAAAACTGCTCATCACTTCTTAGGTTTTTGTAGGACTTTACACCTTTCCCGTTTGGGACATTTCCTTTGTCGTTATAATCGCTAAAAACCAGTTTCTGATATTTGTCGAAAATCTGGAGTTGCATAGGATTTTTATTGACACGGATTCTCAATTTTGAAGTGAAGATCTCGTAGGCAGAAGGTTCTTCGTTCACTGATATCTCGCCGACATTTTCCAATTGGTCATTAACGACCACGAAAGAAGGATTCTGACGGGAGAATTTGCCCGACGGATCGAACCAAACTTTCACGACAGAACTGCTGTTAATGGTTAGCGACAACTTGGCGCCGTCTTTACAATTGAAGACAACCTGATTGGCATTTTTTGTGAATGAAATGACCTCGCCGGCGGAAAGCTGCGAAGAAAAGAATAAGGCTAAGATCAGGAAACTTATCTTTTTTATCATACTTTTTATCATTTTGAAACCGCAACAGTTAAATATAGTCTATCTAAATGCTGCGGTTGTCAATAATTAAAATTGTTAAATAGGTGAATGTTTAATATCCTGGGTTTTGTGAAAGATTAGGATTTCTGTCTCTTTCAATCTGGGGAACCGGTAAAAGAAGGTGCTTGTTTGTTGCATTGGTTTTACCGATAGAATGTAAAAAGTCTAACCCGTATTGTCCGTTGTTTACCCGAACAAGATCAAACCATCTCTGTCCTTCGAAAGCCAGCTCCATTCTTCTTTCGTGAAGAACTTTATCTCTAAATGCGGATTGCGACAAACCTGAAACCGGAGCCAATCCCGCTCTTGCTCTTACCGTATTAAGCGGTACTGCCGCCAAAGAGGTCTGTCCCAATTCATTTAAAGCCTCTGCTTTCATCAGCAAAACTTCAGAATAACGCATTACAGGAAAGTTTAAAGGACTATTGTTATATGAAGGAAATGCTGAAAGAGGAACCAAAAATTTTCTAACATTATACCCCGTTAGAGAATAAGATGAGGTATAGGATTTCCCATCATATTGAGGACATCCGTCATAAAAAATTGATTTTGCTTTTCGATTGTCTCCCGTTTCGTAGCTGTTTACAAATTCCTGCGTTGGCTGGTTCCAGCCCCAACCGCCACCTACGAAATTAGAGCCTCTTGGTCCCATAAAGGTACTTGCCCAGGATGCCTGATTTTGGTTTCCCCAAAAATCATAGTTTCCGTCGGATGCATATTGCACTTCAAATAAAGATTCGTTGGAGTTTTCTGTATTTACATTAAAATTATCAGAATAATCTGTATTTAGTGTATATCCCATACTTTCCAGCTGTGTTGTTAAATCTACCACTTTTTGCCAGTTTCCAAGAGTGAGATAAACTTTTGCTAAAGCACCCATTGCCGCACCTTTGCTTGCTCTGCCCTTATCTGTACTGCCATAACTTTCTTTTGCAGGAAGAAGTGCAATTGCTTTTTCTAAATCTGAAATAATAAGATTATAAATATCTGATTTTGGAGCTCTTGAGGGATATAAATCACCATTTACATCCTGAGGCTCTGTTACCAAAGGAACATCCCCAAAAAATCTTACCAGAACAAAATAATAATGAGATCTAAGGAAATACGCTTCTCCCATGCAACGGTTTTTAATATCGCTGTTGATATTGAGAGACGGAGCTGTTTTAAGAACAATATTGCTTGAAAGAATTCCGGGCCATGGACCTCTCCAAAGATCCAAAACTCCCTGATTATCGGTACTGGTTACGAAATTGGAAAGCTGAGTCGTTTCTATACCGTCATCACCTCCTCCTGCTCCTACAATACTGTTTCCAGCGAATATATCGGTAGTCCACATTCTCATGTTGTAGAGCTTGGGCCATTGAAGCGGTTGATAAGCACCGTTTACCATCGTGATAAGCTCGGCTTCCGTTTTAGGATAATTTCCTGTATTGATGGTATCGGGCTGCACTTTATCCAGAAAATCGTCGCTGCAATTCGTCAGTGTAAGTGCAATAAGTGCCAATAGTGTAATTTTTATCTTTTTCATGTCTGATATTATTTAAAATGCAACATTAAGTCCTAGAGAAACTGTTCTTGTGATTGGATAAGTACCATTGTCTACTCCGTTTACCGGAACTTCAGGATCAAACCCTGAATATCTCGTCCAGGTTACCAGATTTTGTGCAGATACAAAGATTTTCACAAGATTTAGATTTTCTCCAAAAACACCTTTCGGAAGCGTATAGCTAAGGTTAATATTTTTAATTTTAATGTAAGACCCATCTTCTACATAACGGCTGCTTACACGGGTATTTTGGTTAGGATCACCAAAAACAGCTCTTGGCATATCCTTGCTTGTTCCTGCACCTGTCCATCTGTCTAGAACTCCTACTCCTTGGTTTTGAATAACAGCCATTGCTTCGGTATACATTCTATTGGCATTGTAAATATCGTTACCGTAACTTCCCTGAAGGAAAATTGTTAAATCGAAATTTTATAGGTAAATGTATTATTGAAAGAGAATGTAAATTTAGGATTTGGATTTCCGATTATCGTACGGTCTTTATCGTTAATTACCCCATCACCATTCAAATCTTTGAAACGGATATCTCCGGGAGCTGTACTTGTCCCTGGATTAGAACCCGGATTTTGAGTGGCATGTGCACTTACTTCTGCCTGATTTTGGAAGATGCCGTCTGTAACATAGCCATAAAATACATTCACAGGAGAACCGGCTTGGATAATACCAAACATACGGTTCAGGTTATTGCCATCTTTTGCACCGGGAATAAATGTATTGCTGTTGATGTCTACCGCATTATTTTTATTGTGAGAAAACACAATGTCAGAAGACCATTTAAAATCATCTTTTACGATATTTCTTGTAGAAAGCATTGCTTCAATCCCTTTATTTTGAATTTTACCTGCATTAATGGAAGGCGTATACACATCAGAATAACCTGAAGTTACCGGTACAGACATCGGAACAAGCATATCGTTTGTATTTTTAACATATCCGTCAACCACCAAACTTACTCTGTTGTTAAACATATCCAAATCGAAACCTATGTTATACTGTTCCTGCCCTTCCCACTTCACATAAGGATTCGGAAGTACTGTTGGCATTACCGCACTTACAAACTGATTGTTGAAATTGTACTGATACGTGTTGTAAGAAGATGCAAATGAATAATTTCCGATATTTTGGTTTCCGGTAATCCCGTATCCTAATCTCAGTTTTAAATTATTGATTGTTTTGGAATCTTTAAGGAAGTTTTCGTTTGAAATTCTCCATGCCAAAGCAGCAGAAGGAAACCATCCCCATTTATTACCTGCACCGAATCTGGAAGATCCGTCTCTACGGATGGTAGCGGTAAGGTAATATTTTTCGGCATAATTATAACTTGCACGAGCCAAGTAAGACATGAGTGCCCATTCTGAAGAATTCCCGTGCTGAACCGGCTGCAAAATACCGTTATCTATCTGTTGTGTATTTTCACTGGCGAATTTCTGTACAGATGCATTAAGATAATTGAACTGGTTGGTTTGCGCACTGCTTCCTACTACTGCGTTCAGATTATGATTTCCCCAGATTTTGTCGTAAGTAAGCGTATTATCCCATAATAAAGTGATGCTTCTGTTTGAACCTTCATAGAGGTAAGAATTTTCCTGAGATTTTACACCCCAACTGTATTTAGGCGACCACGTTCTGTCGTACCAGATGTTTGCCTCTGCTCCACCCAAAGATTTGAATTTCAAACCTTTTAAAAGCTCTAATTCTGCATAGATATTCCCCTGCATATTATACCCTTTAGTCGATTTTTCGATGATACAAGCTTTCCCGATGGGGTTATCTATATCTCCATACAACAACGGGTTGGTTCCGGGACCAGCATAACTGCCGTCTGCATTATAAATAGGTCTAGTTGGAAGCGAAAGAATGGTTTCTTTTATATCATAACCTCCGGATTTTTTTACATCATGCTGTAATTTAACACTGTTTCCGATTTTCAGGAAAGGTTTAATCTTCGTATCTCCGTTAATCTGAACAATGAAACGGTCATAATTGGTATTTAAAACAACCCCTTTCTGATTGAAATAACTTGCAGAAACATAAAGATTGCTTTTTTCTGAACGATCGCCATAAGAAAGTGAGTAACTAGACATTACAGCAGGTCTGAATAAAGCTTTCACCCAATTGGTACCTGTACCTAAAGAAGAAGGATCAGAAAATTCCGGAAGAACGGGCATTCCTGCATTTCGGAGCATATCATTATTCAGCTGTGCGTATTGCGATGCATCCAAAAGCTTTATCATATTGCTTACACTCTGAATTCCCGTAAAAGTATCAAAATTAAGTACGCCTTTTTTACTACCTCTTTTTGTCGTAATAATTACCACTCCATTAGCACCTCTTGCACCATAAATTGCAGTGGAAGAAGCATCTTTTAGGATATTAATGGTTTCCACGTCGCTCATATTGATCTGGTTTAATCCACCGTTTAAAGGCATTCCATCTACAACAATTAGAGGATCATTATTCTGAATCGTTCCTGTTCCTCTAATTCTGAATGTTACATTGCTTCCCGGTTCTCCGGAATTGATAACGTTAACACCCGAAGCACGTCCCTGAATTGCCTGTCCGATATCTGCAACGGGCTGATTTTGGGCTTTATTCAAATTAATTACGGAAACAGATCCAGTAAGATCTTTTGCTTTAGCTTTACCGTAGCCAATGACAACGACCTCATCAATCTTCTGTTCTTTTTGCAAACTGTCTTTTTCCTGAGCAAACATGTTTCCAGAAAAGTAAAGCGCTATTACCGCAAAAGATAATTTCTGATATTTTATTTTCATTTAGTAAAGGTTTATTTATATAGTTTGTAATAATTCTTGTTAAAATTCCTCTGAATTTCTTTCTTAAAAATTCAAAAAGAATGTTAAGATTTCAGTTTCGTGAACCGATCATTAACATAAGGTTAATTGATTGTTGCTAATATATCCCTACTTAAAAATTAAAATACCCGCAGAAGACATCTGCGGGTATTTAGGTAAAGATTTAAAAGAGTTTTACAAAAAATAACTACTGATAATTAAATCATTAGCATTTTAACCTATAAAATAAAAAGTAAATTTATTGAGCATTTATAGAGCCAATTTCCATGATTTTGGCTTCAAAATCATCATTTTCAATCACCGATTTTGCTTTCACTTTACTCTTATAATTATAAATCGTCCTTAAAGAGTATCTTAAAAAATCTGAAATTTGAGCCGCATCATTAATTCCTAATCTTATTAAAGCATAGATTCTGAGTTCTGTATTGAGTACATCTGTAACTTCGTATTGAGAATCTTTCTTGATGAGTTTGTTCACCTCTGTAACAAAATTGGGATAAATTCTGAGAAAGGCTTTATCGAAACTTATGTATAGGTCATTTAAGTCTAATTCTACACTGTTTTTGTTATTAACCATTTCGGTTAATTTATCAATCTGACCAACAGACAGTCTTTTAGCAATCAGATTTTTATATTTTTCAAATTTCTTCAAATAAATAGAACACTGGTTGATGAAAAAGGCAACATATTCCTCTTTTACATGATTTGCTTCGTCTAACTTAGCGTTTGTTGCCTTCAAATCTGTGTTTAAAAGAGAAAGCTCATTTCTCGATTTAGCAATAATTTTTAACTGTCTGTAAATAAAATATGTAGTAACAACCAATCCCAATAATAAAAAACTGATTAAAAATACCGACCAACGCAATTTTGTGTTCTGCGAATTAATGGTAAGAAGATAAGAATTTTCAATAATCGGCTGTACTTTACTTATTTGTATACTTCTAAATCTGGCGTTATAGAAATTAGCATCTTCCAGAGCAGATTGTATATAATTGTAAGCTCTTTCGGTATCGTCTTTTTTATATTCCACACTTGCAAGCTCCTGCATAGATCGGTTTTCCTTCGTTGATGACTGCAAATCTGATATTGCGGAATAAATTAAAAACTTTTCCTGAGAATCTATATTTCCCAACTTAGCTTCTATAACTGCTTTACAATAGCTTCCTATCGCGTGTAGTCTGGTTCCTGCTTTTGTGGTTTGAAGAAACTTGTCAATATTATTATTAGCAGATTCCCAATCGTCATCTATCCTGTTTTTATGGCTTAAAAAAAGATAATAGAAAGGATCATTAGGTTTTAGAGAAGTATAAGCAGACTCGTAGTAATCTGCTAATTTCTTTTTGTAAATTTTGCCATAAAGATTTTCCTCGCCTGTATAATCTAAAAGGTTAGAATAAAGGCATTCATACGCAGAATTATAGGAAAAACGAAGCGGAAGAGGTAAATTTTTCTGATTGATTTTGTTCAGAATGTTTTCTGACTCCAAAAAAAGACCAGAAGTAGAAAGAAGAACCGACCTTTGGATAAGTGTCTGGTATAGCCAGGAATTATTTTTGTTTTTAAGAGCCAATTCTTCGTTGGCGTAAGAATAAGAATAAGCAGAATCGCACTGGTAACCCAAATATTCTTCTACAATTAAATAATTAAGTTGAAAATTAATGCTGTCTGAATTACCTCCAATATTTATTTTTGATTTTAAATGATTAATTTTTCTTTTCTTTTTAATTTCAAAAGATTTTTTTTCGCTGATGGTTTTATCCAATTGTCGCAGGAGTATTTCATTGGCATTTACTTTATTTTCTTTTTTACAGGAAAGCAGCACAGATGCTAAAATAAAGAAGGAAAAAATGCTTTTCAGAAACGGGCTTATCATATAAAAACGCAAATATATCTGCTAATTTAGTGAACAAAATTCAGTCTCCACATAATCCTCAGAACAAATTATTTAAATATTTAAATTAAAATGGTAATTATATTTTTGTTAAAATATTAAAAAAAATTGCGCTAATGAAGTATAATAGCGCAATTTTTATGATTTGAAAAATGCTTAAACATTTTCTTTTAAAAATTCTTCAATTTCCGCATTATCAAGTTTTGGATTGGCACCGGTATAGCTCGCCACCAAAGCACCAACAGCACTGGCAAAATCCAGTGCAGCATCAGGGTTTTTGTCAGATATCAATTTTGCGATCAAACTCGCCAGGAAAGAATCACCAGCACCAACAGTATCCGCCACTTTCACAGGATATCCGCCGTGTCTGTACATTACGCCTTCCCAAAGCAGGATTGAACCGTGTTTTCCTAAAGTCACACAGATGGATTTTGTATTGGTTTTGTCAGCGATAAAACGAATGTTTTCCTCCAAATCTTCGGAATTGAAACCCAGTTCTGAAGCAATTTCCAGAATTTCTTCATCATTAAATTTGATGAAATCTGCTTTATCCATCAGTTGTTTTAAAACTTCGATGTTATAATGCGGCTTTCGAAGATTTACATCAAAAACCTTAAACATATTGGGGTTAGAATCCAATAATTTGAACAAGGTATTTTTTGAAACGTCATTTCTACAAATTAGACTTCCGTAAAAGAATACATCCGCATTTTTGACCAATTTTTCAGTTTCTTCATTAATCGTAATAAAATCCCACGCAGACGGAAACTTGATTTCGTAGGTTGCTGAACCTCTTTCGTTTAGAGAAACCTGCACTACGCCGGTATTGTAATCCTCAACGGTAATAATGCCGCTGGCGTCCAGCTGATGGTCTTTGACATAATCGCAAATTACTTTGCCATCTTCATCATTCCCAATCGCGCTTATCATCGCTACAGGAAAACCAAAAGAAGCGGTTCTGAGTGCCAGATTAAGCGGTGCACCACCAATTTTCTTTTCTTCCCCGAATACATCGAAAAGCACTTCTCCATAACTGACGGCATTGATATTTTTATTTGAAAACATTAATTAAGGATTTTTGATATTAATATTACTGAATGTACTGTTTGATGTTCCAAAAATACTCCATTTTTTGTTAACAACATCGTAAACACGGTTACTGAACGCCACTTTATCGTTCACATAAACCACGCAAACATCATTGCTGATATAAGCGGTTACATTATAATTGGTTCCGGAAATGCCCGACAAAGGATAACTGTTGTCCAAAGTCTCACTTCCGCTGCTCATCACATAGCTTGCAATACGGTTGTTAGCGGGTTCAAAAGCGATTTTATAGCCATTTTGACCATCGTTATCCTGTGAAAGAATCAATCCCGATTGTCCGCTGGAAGATGCATTCAGCGTAAAATTGATTTGGTTGGCTCTCTGCAGTTTACTGAACATGACCTGAGACGTTCCTGACAGATTAAAGCTATTGCCGTTTTGGGAAGCCGTTCCAATGATTTTATCCACTGAAAGGGATGCATTATTTCCAAACACCGATGCAATGGAAGAAACTGGCTTTACACCTAAAGTTCCATCTGAGTTTTGCACCAATTTGTGCGTAACGAGATTTCCCGCCCAGTCTTTGCCGCCTGTATTGCTTTCAGGGACTTTTCTTGCCGTCCATCCTACCAGATAGCGGTCGGTATTATCAGATACCGTTTTTGCAGCATAAAGATAAGAACCATCCAAACGGTCGTTTGCAGGCGTTGTCCAAGGTCCGTTAGGAGAAGTGGCGATGCGGTAATGCGTTCCGCTGTTGCTGCTCCAGTTTTCGGAGAATACCAAATACCAATAATTGCCCATTTTGAATAAATCCGGACATTCCAGCATAATATAATTTTCGGATGCCGATGTGGTATAAATCGGATTTTCTACCGTCCAGTTTCCACTTGCAGGATTGGTTGTGGTATATTTTAAAACGACCGCTTTTTTAGCTGAAGTCTGCGCCGAAATCAACATCCAGTATTTGCCGTCCTCAGAATTGAAAAATACGTGCGGGTCACGGTATTCATAATCGTAATAACCTGCAGGAGCGGTCATTTTAAAGTTTTTAACTTTCGTCCAGTTCTTCAAATCGGTGCTGGTTGCCAACAAAACACTTTCTCTAGGATTGCTCGAGATGAATGATGCCACCTCGTTGTGCCCGGTATAATAGTAATAATAAGTATTTCCCACTTTCACAAGACTTCCCGTTCCTACACCAAAATCCGGCTCAGAGGCCAATCCATAAGGAATTTGTCTTCCCTGATAGTTAAAATCTTTAAAATTAGAAGTATCAAAGCTGTGAATGTCGTGGAAACCTTCGCCTGCAGGTTTGGTTTTAGCATCGTGAAGGAAAAACAAATGGAAGATTCCATTTTCGTAATACGGCATCACATCCCCCACGTAACCTGCCGTGTAATAAGGGTTATTCCCTCCCATCCACTGGTTTGGCGGAACCGGAAATACATTGGTCTGCTTAAAAATGTCATCCGGATTCACATCCGTCACCGAGTCATTATTCTGGCAAGAAAACATTGCCAAACCCATCACGGTGGCTAAATATACTTTTCTGATTGTCATTGGTTCTGATTTTAATTCGTTACAAGATAATTAAGGCTGTTTTCCGTCAGTTTTTTGATATTATCAAGGTAGCTGTTGGCTTGGCTTGGCGTTCCGTTAGATGTCTCGTTGTACCAATCATACGCGCCCATAGAAATCGTGATGCATTTTTTATTCGCCGTTCCACCTGGATATTCAGCAATTGCGACACGACCATCGAGGTTATTATCCCAAGCTTCACTCGCCAAATTGTTACCGCCGGTTTGGGTTCTCCAGCCTGCACCGTTGACGTAACCACCCCAATCCGGTAAAAACCACCAGGCGGTATGATTCAATCTAAAAGTCCCTTTTTGCAAAAGATTTGCTTTTCCGGATTCATAAGTCTGCAGTCCATCGAAAACAGGATGCGTTTCGTGCCCTTTGAACGAAATTCCCCAATCGTTATTGGCATCTACAAAGCCATTGGGTGGGAAATCTCCAAACACGTTGTTCGGTCCTTTGCCAGCTGGAACAACACCCAAGGCATCCACATACTGAGAAGCGAAACTCGTTAATAGAATATTTCCACCTGCATTCAGATAGGTTTTAATTTTAGAAGTAACATTCGCATTCAGCGCATCTCCCGGAAGTGCTGTTGCAGAATCAAAATGCCACCAAAGTACGCTGATTCCTGTTAAATTAACTGCGCCACTTGCAATATCCGCCATCGACACATAAACTGCACCTGAGAATTTCCCAAACAGCCAGTCCGCCGCAGCAATTTCGTCCGGGTTTGTAAGCCCCGTTCTGGTAGCTGCCATTCCGATAAAAGCGATAGAAGGTCCTGAAACCGGTGTTGTTACTTTTGCAGTATAAACCTCCGTAAGATTGGCATTAGACACCGTAAAAGATACCGGACTTGTAAAATTAATCGTAGTACCGGAAGTTGGACTGATGCTGACGCCAGTTGCTGTTTCGATAACAGGCTGTAAAGCTGTAAGGTCGGTTCCTTCCGGCATTACTAACGAAATCGTCTTGCTGGATGAATTAATCGTTGCTGATAATCCATTGATTTTAAAACTGATAATCGGAGCCTGAGCCTGAACGCTTACCGTATAATCTTTGTAGATATTTCCGTTTTTAACGCGGTATTTTACAGGTTGCGTAAAATCCTGAACCATACCGGAAGCCGGAGAAATGCTCGCACCTTGCGGAATTTCTATAACCGGAGAAATTGCTGTAACTGCCGTTCCGTAAGGCAAAGTCACCGTTATTTTATCATTTTGATTATCGATAACACCTGCCACACCATTCACTTTGAAAGAAGCGACATTCACCGAAACATCCGTCACCAAACCTTCTTCCATTTGGCTATCGCAAGACCAGACCAATGCTGCGGAAATCATCAGAAGGATGATTAATTGGAAATTTTTAAATATTGTTTTCATAAATGATTGTTTGTTTTAAAATGATTTACAAACCGCCAAATGCTTTCACGAACAATTGGCAGTTGCAAATCCTGAATTTAGTACCCATTATTTTGTTTGTACAAGCCCTGACTAAAGTTGATTTGAGCCAAAGGAATCGGACAATATTCCTCAATACCGTGGTCAAACCCTGCCTGAGAATAATAAGAACGTTTCGTTTTTTCACCCGAATAATACGTGTTCATCGTGCTTGCCGTAATCCCCCATCGTACCAAATCGAAGAAGCGGCTGCCTTCCATCGCAAACTCCATTCTACGTTCCCATCTCAGGGCTTTTCTGGCATAATCCTGTGTCCAAGTACAGTTAACACCCGGCTGATATTTGCTAATCAGGTTGTTGGTTGTATAACTGCCTGTCAAAATGGTGCTGTTAGCGGCACGCTGTCTGACTTGATTAATCAATGGTAAAGCGGCATCTTGCTGTCCCAATTCTATCAAAGCTTCTGCTTTCATCAACAAAACATCAGAATAACGGATGATGATTCTGTTTTTAGAATTTCCGTAGAACGGGTCTACATTCACGGTACAGCCACAACCTACCGGTACATTTTCTTTTAGAGAAGCATAATAACCGTAAGTTCCGGGGCTTCTGTTCCAGCTTTCCTGATAGATTTTATTTTCATCATATTTCCAAGGCAATCCCGGCAATGCTACCGTATGGTACAACCTAGGGTCTACTTTGTAATTACTCAACTGATTGTAATTCAAATCGGTATCATTAAAATTATCAAACATCGGCAAACCATTCGGCGTGGTTTTGAAAGCGTTGACCAAATTCTGGCTCGGCTTGTGGAAATCACAGCATCCCAAACCTTGTGGGAGAGAAAGCATATCACCATAATTCAGTCTTCCGAAAAGTGTTCCGTCATTATCAGAATACTGGATAGAGAAAACAGCTTCCGGGCCATTTTCGTGCGTTCCCGGGAGAAAATTATATCCAAAATCCGATTCCAGAGTATAATTCCCGATGACCTGATTCGCTGCATCAATGGATTTCTGAAGCGTTGCCGGATTAATTGAGGTTACTGTATAATTATTATCCTGCTCATAAGCCTGATACAATCTTACTTTGGCTAAATACGCATACGCAGCACTTTTCTTTGGTCTTCCGACTTCCGATTGTGTCATTGGCAAATTAGCAGCTGCAAATTCAAAATCTGAAGCAATCGCATCCCAAAGCTGTTGGTCGGTTTTGGCACGGTTGGAGATTTTCGGATAATCGTCAATGGGTGTATTTTCGTCTACATAAGGTACATATTTAAACAATTCTTTAAGCAAGAAGTAAAAATGACCTCTCACAAACTTCATCTCTGCAATACGTTTCTGCTTGTTCGGATATTGAGCATCTGTCAATTGGTTCAATGCTGCAATCGCCTTATTACATCGGCCAATTCCTACATAATTGAGATACCAAAGACGGTCTAATTCCCCAAAATCTGAACGGATGTTATTTGAAATTTCAAAAAAGTGAAAAGCCTGAATATCGTTCGTACCACTTCCGCCTTTGTAAGCGTCGTCTGAACGTACATTGCCGTATGGCCAAAGGCTGAAAGGCGTGTCATAATGGTCATTTCCCATAGAGGCATACGCTGCAACCACGAAACCATCTACATTTTGCGGTGTTACCACATCGGTTTCCGAAAGCACACCTCTTGGCTGATTATCAAGAAAATCATTACAGGACGTTATTCCCAATAAAAATGCAGTAGCTATTGTTAAAAGTATATTCTTTTTCATTGTAATTATCATTTAAAAATTAAAGGGATAAATTAACTCCAAAATTCACGGTTAAAGGCAGTGGATAACCAAATGCCGGCGTTTCCGGATCGATGCCGGTGAAGCTTTTGGACTTGATGGTCAAAAGATTTTGAGCACTGATGTAAATTCTGAAATTGGTGATTTTATATTGCTCCAAAACGTTTTTCGGAATGCTGTAACCGAGCTGTAATACTCTTAATTTCAGATAACTTCCGTTTTCAACATAATAGGAAGAAAATCTGGACTCTGCATTGCTGTCAACCGTCGTCAATGCCGGAATTGTTGAATTTGGGTTTTGTGGTGACCACGCATTCAGCAATCTTGTTCCTTTGTTGGAGCCCACGTCATCCACACTCCAGAAATCGGTCTGGTATTTTTTAGAATTGATGACATCCACATCGCCGATTCCCTGCCAAAAAGTTGACAAATCGAAATTTTTGTACGAAAAATTAAGGTTAAAACCATACATAAAACCAGGATTCGGGTTTCCAATCCACGTTCTGTCTTTATCATCAATCACGCCGTCGTGGTTCAAATCAGCGTAGCGGATTCTACCTAAACCTTTACCCGGCTGCGTTGCTGAATTATCTACCTCCGCCTGCGTTCTGAACAAGCCATCTGCTACATAACCGTACATCGAATTGATGGGTCTGCCGAGAATATTATCCGTAGTTCCGTTTCCGCCATAATTATTAATCACCGATTGTGGCAAGGCTGTAATCTGGTTTCTGTTCATCGAAAAATTCGCAGAAATGTCGTAACCAAAGCCACCGGCAGTTTTATCGCCGTAGCCTAAAGCTACTTCAATCCCTTTATTTTCCATTGAAGCACCATTAATCCAACGGTTTCCGCCTTCACCGATTACCCCTAAATACGGTGGCAAAACCAAGATATCTTTTGTCGCTTTTTTATAAATATCTACACTTCCCGTTAATTTCTGATTGAAAAATCCGAAATCCAAACCAAGGTTCGTTTGCGTTGTGGTTTCCCATTTCAAATCATCATTTTTGGTCTGCGTTGCAATGAAACCTGAAGGTAACAAGCCGCTTCCCACACCTGAAATATCGTAAGCTGTGCCGTAAGAGGTTGCCCAAGTCGGGTTTCCACCAGCATAATTCGCAATGTAAAGCGAGTACACCGCTGAGTTGCTGATTTCCTGATTACCCGTCTGTCCCCAACCTGCTCTCAATCTTAAATCCGAAAAGAATGGGATCAATTTCTCTGCAAAATCTTCTTTATTGATTCTCCAACCTGCAGAAAATGCCGGGAATGTTCCGAAACGGTTGTTTTTTCCAAATCTGGACGAACCGTCATAACGCAAAGTCGCCGAGAACAAATAACGATTGCCATAATCATAAGAGAATTTTCCGAAGTAAGACAATAAGCTGTAATATGTGGAAGTTCCGCCGTTGAAAGCATCACCGGTTCCCGCATCCGGATACATATAATCTGGATTTTCAATTAAAAAGCCTTCTTTCCTGAGCCAGGTATTGTTATACGTTTCTTTGTACATTTCCGTTCCGCCCAACAAATCGAAGTGGTGATTTCCTGCTTTGGCTGTGTATTGAGCCGTATTGGTCCAGGTCCATTTTTCTGTGTCGGATTGGTCGATGTTTACAGCATTTTTATCATTTTTAAGATAGCCGGAAACGTAACTTCTCTGTAAAGTTCGTTTGTAATAATTCGACATATCTATACCGAAACTTGACTTCAATGTTAAGTTTTTAACCACCTGCAATTCGGCGAAGGCATTTCCGAAAAACCTTTGGTAACGGTAACCATTATCTTTGTTGTAATTAAGCAAACGAACCGGATTCTGACGGTCGTTCATCCCGCCAACAGGTCCGCCCCAACCGATGCCATCCACGGTATGAACCGGAATAATCGGTAAAGCTCTCAAAGCCGGGTCCAGAACGCCCGGGTCCATCAGTTCATTGGTTTTATTATAAGTGAAGTTTTCACCTATTTTCAGTTTGCCGTCGAAGAAATTGTAAGACGTATTTACACGCGCCGACAATCTTTTGAAATCCGTCAGTTTCACGATACCATTGTTGTCGTAATATCCCATTGAGAAATAGTAAGACCCTTTATCTGAAGCACTTGACGCGGCAACATCCAACGAGTTGGCAACACCGGTTTGGGACACCTCATCATACCAATTTGTGTTGGCAGATTTAATGGTTTTTGCGGCATCTAGGTATTCCGGAACATAGCTGTTGTAAAGAGTTGGAACACCGTTTTGAACACCCCAGTCAAAGTTATAACTCAGGTTATTGTTGTTAGGATTCAATCCATCGTTGATATTAGCTTGCCAAAGCACCTGCCCAAATTGTTTTGCATTAAGGACAGAAGTTTTCTTAGCATATTGCGAAAAGGCTGTGTAATAATTAAGGTCGATTCGCATCTTGCCTTTTTTACCCTTTTTGGTGGTAATAATGATAACACCGTTTGCCGCTCTGGAACCGTAAATACTTGCCGAAGAAGCATCTTTCAGCACCTGCATTGTTTCGATATCTGCGGGATTCAGCTCGTGCATTCCGGCTTTGGTTGGTACACCGTCAATTACATACAGCGGGTCGGTATTGTTCAAGGTCCCGACCCCACGAATCAGGACTTTTGTATTGCCACCGGAAGGCGAACCGTCTGTACTAATGTTTACCCCTGCTACTCTACCTTGCAATGATTTAATCGGGTTGGGCTCGGCTTGCTTGTTCAAATCTTTCATATCAACCACCGCCACAGCGCCGGTAATGTCTGATTTTTTCTGTTTGGTATAACCCGTTACGATAACTTCATCAATCGTTTTTACTTTATCGGCAGCCAAAACAATGTTGAGAACGGTTTTCTCATCCACGACAACTTCCTGAGTAGAATAATCCGGATAGGTAAAAATCAGCTTGTTACCCTTTTGCAAATCATTGATTTGAAATGCACCGCTGTTATCCGTTGTCGTGCTGACGCCTGTTTCCGAAACAGTTACCGTAACACCGCTCAGAGGTTTCTGGTTGGGTGCAACGACTTTTCCTTTTACGATTTCCTGTGCAAAAATGTAGGAAAAAGGAAGAAGGCAAAACGCCACGGCTATTTTATATTTCTTCATATGATATAGTTTTTATTTGATATTAAGTTGATGCGCACTGACGCTTACAGAAGCCCCTTTGGTATCGGTTGACAGGTTTAATTCCGAGAATTTTTCGTTCGGGAAGAAAATTTCGGTTAAGACTTTTTCGCCATCGTTAAAGAAAATTTCTATCGACGTTTTGTCCAAAACCACCTTCATTTTTGCGTTGCTAAGCAATTGGTCAAAAGGTACTTTTGTCACCGGCGTTGCATAATGGTTTCCAAAGTTTATTTTGCCAGATTTTGAACGGTCTACAAACAGTTCCTTATTGTTGTTATCAATTCCGAAAAGCACTTCTTCGCCCAAATAATTTTTAAGTGAGAAAGTATAGGTTCCGGCCGTCAATTTTTTTAAATCCAAATCCAAAACGGCTTTGCTAAGGTCGATGTCTGACGAGCCCAAAACCTTATTTTCAGCTTTTAGATTGATTTTTTTCTGAATGGCTTTTCCTTCATAAGCCTGAAGTTGTTTTACCGGAACATTTTTTAAGATGTAAGCCTCTTTTGTTCTTTTCAGGGAAACTTCTCTTGCCACCGTCATACTGCTTCTCCAAGCTTCTGTAGGCACTTCCTGTGCATATTCCCAATTGCTCATCCAGCCGATAATTACCCTTTTTCCGTCGGGAATATTATCAAAAGAGACGCTGGCATAATTGTCTTTTCCCCAATCGAGCCAAGCGGCTTTGTCTTTCTGAAGTTGTTTCGTGAACAAGTCGTCCACCGTGAAAGTTTTTCCGTCAAAATCTCCGACAAAATATTGTCCTGCAGAACCTTTATTCGGTCCTCCCGGGTTGATATTAACAATCAGTACCCATTTTTCTTCTTTGGTGCCTTCCACTTTTATCGGAAACAAATCCGGGCATTCCCAAACGCCACCGTGAGCACCCAAATCTTTCCCGAATTCGGATTGAAAAGTCCAGTCTTTCAGGTTTTTGGAGGCATAGAAATGCGCTCTATCCTGTGCTGCCAAAGCCATAATCCACTGTTGTCTTTTGCTGTCCCAAGTGACTTTCGGGTCGCGGAAATCTTTGATTCCCGGGTTTTTAAGTACCGGGTTATCACTGAATTTTGTCCATCTTTTACTGTTGTCCAAAGTGTAGGCAATACCCTGAGATTCGACATCGATTTTACCGTCTTTCTCACTGTTCGGATTGTGGTAGGTGTAGATGGCGACAACCGGTGTATTTTTGGCATCACCGAAACCAGACGTATTATTTTTGTCCACCACGGCACTTCCGGAGAAGATATAACCCAAAGCATCCGGCGCCAAGGCAATCTTCTGCTCTTCCCATTTTACCAAATCTTTGCTCGTGGCGTGTCCCCAATGCATTGGTCCCCACTTGTTCCCATCGGGATAGTATTGGAAAAACAAATGGTAAACGCCGTCTTTGTAATAAAGCCCGTTTGGGTCGTTCATCCAGCCTTTTTTCGGGCTGAAATGGAAGTTGGGTCGGTAAAGCTGCTCTTCCGAAACTTTGGGCGCCGACTGTGCGTGGAGACCATTGTAAAAGCTGGCAGCGATGATGAATGTGGATATTATTTTTTTCATTACGATTATTTTCTTTCTTAATCTTAAGCTTGATGTCTTAAGGATTTTGTTTGTTTGGGTTATTTAACATTAAGATTTTTAGTTAATTAAGATGAAATAATTAAGAAATCAATAGATTGATTTTTCTTAAGTTATTGAAGCCAAATAGTCTTAATTGGTTTTCGTCGAACCTAAGCTTCCTTCTTCTTTTCCTTAAATCTTTCTCAATTGGATGGACCAATGTTGAATGGATAACAAAATCTGTTTTATGCCGAATCCCGCAGCCCGGCCTGAGCGGAAATCCTTTTTTTGCGGAGGATATAAGTCTTGGCAAAAAAAGATTGGGAGCGGAGGACGGATAAGCTGCCCAAATTTTTATTGTTATTAACTATTCTTTGGTTAAAATTTTACTGAGTTTTTCCAATGAAACGCCTTTGGTTTCCGGCATCATAAAAATGACGAACAGCAACTGGAAAACCATGGCGATGGTGAACACTAAAAACACGGTGCCCGCGCCAATTGTGGAGAACAACATCGGAACCAGAGACGGGATAATCGCCGCCAAAACCCAGTGCGTGGAGCTGCCAAAAGCTTGTCCCGATGCGCGAAGCTGATTGGGAAAAATCTCTGAAATAAAGACCCAAATCACCGTGCCCTGACCAATGGCGTGCGCCGCGATGAAGAGAAATAAAAAGATTGGAATCGCCAGGCCTGTCCAATGGAAATAAAACGCCATAGAAACCAATCCCAACGAAATAATATAGCCGATGGAACCAATAAACATCAGGGTTCTTCTGCCGACTTTATCAATCAGATTAACGCCGACTAAGGTGAAAACCATATTCACGATGCCTATCCCGATGCTGCTGAGCAAAGCGGTTTTCTCGCCTAAACCGGCCTCACCAAAAATCCTTGGTGCATAATATAAAAAAGCGTTAATCCCCGACATTTGGTTAAAAAAGGCGATGAGAAATGCCAACATCAGCGGGAAACGGTATTTTTTCATAAATATATTTTCCTTTGGTGCTTCGGCGTGGTCGTCTTCCATCTGAGAAATCACCGCATCAATATCCTGGTCAGGCGTGATGATTTTCATCACTTTTTTGGCGTCATCAATTTTGCCTTGTGAAACCAGCCATCTTGGACTTTCCGGAATGGCAGCCACACAAATCGTATAAATAATGGCAGGAATAGCCTGAACGCCCAACATCCAACGCCAATCGTTATCACCAATGCCGCTTAACAAATAATTGGACAAGAATGCCACCAAAATCCCCAAAACTATGTTGAACTGGTACAAGGAAACCAATCTGCCACGGTCTTTGGCCGGTGCAATCTCGGAAATGTAAGCCGGCGCCGCAATGGTAGAAGCACCAACGCCCAAACCGCCCATAAATCTGAAAAAGGCAAATATATAAGGATCGTGAGAGAAGGCCGTCCCAATAGCTGAAAGCGCATATAAGACACCAATGGCCAACAGGGTTTTCTTTCTTCCGAATTTATTGGTTGGGATGCCGCCAAAGATAGCACCAATCACTGTTCCCCATAATGCCATTCCCATTACGACGGCGCCGTGAAAGGCGTCTGAACTATGCCATAATGCTTGTAATTTTTTATCGGCGCCGGAAATTACCACGACATCAAACCCGAAAAGAAATCCTGCTAAAGCTGCGGTAATAGACCACATCATAATTTTGTTCATCTCAAAGAAATTATTTATTTGTTGATGGCTAATATATCCCGAGATGCGACTGGGCAGGTCTAAATTTGTAACAAAATGTTTCGAGAACGTTAATTGAATGTTAATATTTTACATTTAATTGATTATCAATGTTTTATTTTGAATTGAATTTTATAAAAATGAGGTATTGTTTCGAAAATGTAACCTCATCTTACAATTATGTTACGGGATTTTACAACTTTTGGAAATGCCTGAACGATAAACGTTATTAAAAAATTAACCAAAATATGTTCTTTTTTAACCTAAAAGGAAATATGCTGTATCCATCGAAAAATTATGTTGTATATTTCCTTATTCAATGTTTCTAAACCTTAATGGAAAATCTATTAAAAAATCATATCGGTGAACTTGTTGATATAACGACTGAAGAGTTTGCGATTATAAAAACCTACTTTACGCTTCAAAATCACCCTAAAAAACATCTTTTGGTAAAGGAAAATCATCAGGTTAATGAAATGTTTTTTGTGGCAGATGGTTTGTTAAAATGTGGCACGATGGACAACAGCGGGAAAGAACATATTTTGCAATTTGCGACCCAAGATTGGTGGATTACCGATTTCCAAGGATTTTTTCGGCAAGAGAATGCCAGCTTAGACGTCCAATGCCTTGAGGATTGTGTATTGTTTGCGATTAGCTTCGAGAATTTTGAAAGTCTTTGTCGGGATATTCCTAAAATGGAACATTTTTTCCGGGTCAAATCCAATTTGGGATACGTGGCTTTGCAACGCAGGATTATGTCCCTGATGTCCGACACCGCCAAGGAACGTTATAAGGCTTTTCTCCGGCAATATCCCAATCTTTTTCAGCGAATTTCTAAACAAACCCTTGCTAATTACCTGGGCGTCACCAGAGAAACACTGAGCCGATTGCAGTTTTGATTTCTTTTTTATGAAACATAATCGTGAGTATCTTCACGATTTTTTGTGATGTATGTCCTTGTCATTACCTTATTGTAATGTATAATTTTGTAAGGAATTAGTTAAACCCAAATCACGCAGTTGAAATTTTTTGAGATAAGTCTATGGGGTAATCCCAAATTCCGACGAACCATTTTCTGCGTTTTTTGGTGAGTGCAATC
>NZ_JADQBD010000027.1:0-37808 GCF_017808115.1 Chryseobacterium sp. RR2-3-20
GAAGATTGCACTCACCAAAAAACGCAGAAAATGGTTCGTCGGAATTTGGGATTACCCCATAGACTTATCTCAAAAAATTTCAACTGCGTGATTTGGGTTCAACACTCGAAAGGGTCAATAGATTTTTTATAACTGGCGAGGGCAATATCAAGTACACCTACAATAACGGTCTGATGGCAAAAGACCCCGAAACCGCCGCAATGAATTTTTTAAGGGCTTTGGAAAAACTGCCGGGCTTTGTGAAGCAGGAGCAGGAGAAAATCGCTGAAATACAAAAAGACCTGCCGATACTTCAGGAAGTGGTTAACGGTACTTGGGCTAAGGAAAGTCGATTGAGTGAGCTTAAAACGGAACTGGCTGCCGTAGAAAGAAAGATACAGCTATCTATTACGCCGGAAACCAAACAAGATGCTTCGGAGCAGGCAGAAAAGCAGAATGAAGCCCCAAAGGTGCAGGAAAGCATTATACGAACAAAAGGCGTTCATTCACCTCGTGGCGTATTATAATAGTCGTTACTTTTCGTCCTTTTCGTCCATTTTTTTTATTAGGGCTTCACACAGGCTGTCAAGGAATTTGGTTCGGTTTATCTTACGGGCTTTCAGTTCCATAAACGTATGGTAAAAATCGCCCAATTCAATATTAAAGGCATCTTCAAATGCTTTAGCAATCAATTTTATATCTGTATTCCCATTGTTAAATACACCGTGGGAGTACAGTGCATATATGAGTTCAGTCAGTGCCGTTTTACTTGCCGTCCATTTCAATGAATTGTCCGAACCCCTTTTCACATTGATGTTATTGAGCCTGTCTTCCAAATAAACTTGTATCAGGTCATTGGCAATAATCTTGGCAACCTTATAATCGTGTGAAGTAGAAAAACGATGGTCTGCTTCAAAATAAAATGTGTCTAACCACAGCCTTATATCGTGCATGCCACGCACAAAGAATTTTTCGTCAACGAAAGAATTATTGCTGCGGTAATACTTGTAAAAATCAAGGTTGTTTTCAAAGAACCTTTTTAGCTTTTTCAGTTCTTTGGTAAAATATTTCTTGGTACGCTTGTTCCCCTAGGGTCTTCTTGTTTCGATTTTATAGATGGCATTGTAGTAGATGAGCTTTGAAACAATAACAGGTTTCTGATACTTGAAAAAATGGATTTCTTCTTCCATATTCTTAAAGTCATTTTTCAGTACAAAGTCCTTTAAGTCGGCAAGGCTTTGTATGATATGGTGTATAACGGCTTCAATTCTTTTTATGGGGCAGTCGGTTTCAATCTCCAGTTCCTGGATTGCAGTTTCCAATTTAAGATATGTTTCATTGTAAAATTTATCCATTCGCTTCATTTTGATGTAATATATTATTGGTTAATAAAGAAAAGCTAACACTGTTCGTATTAGCTTATGATGCAATTACTGCTTAAAAAAATTCAACCTCTACCGTATTGATGATGGAACGATAGATAGATTTTTGTTGCATACTTTAAAGGGTTGTAGTATGATGCAGGTTAGTCTTTGCGAATTACACCTGCATCACCTCCTTTTTTTTACCGATATTTTTTTACGGTTATGCAGTTTACAACCCTTAGTTATTTAATTTTAATAAGTCAATGCCAGCCCCACACCAAAGCCCATATCGCTATCATAGTGGGTACGTATACCTATATTCTTATTAATGATATACCTAAGTTCTCCCATATACTCTAAGTCGGTATTCACCATAAAACCACCTCTTAGTCTTTTTGAAATTGGTATATCTTCACGCATTAACTGCAATCTCACAATTCCATCATGATATACTTCTGCCTGAAAATTGACCAGCATCGGCAGCGTATAGATAAATCCTAAGCTAAACTGTCTGCGGGTGTCTTTCTCATTTCTTTGCCCAAACAAATTCTTTTCGTGCTCATCAATACCGAGTCTGCGGTAACGCCAGTCAAAACCTATGAATGGCATAAACCATTGCATTCTGCCCAAATACCTACCTAAATGTGTTTCTACCTCGTAGCCGTGCATATCATTGTAACCTAAACGCCATTCTGTTCCTAATTGGTAGCGTGCATTCATTAGCATAGCTTCTCCATCATTACCATTGGTTGCAAAATCGTTTTGTGCCATAAAATGAGGCATATTACTTTCTCTTTGCAATTCTTTATAGGCTTTTGCCTTATCGGGTAGATAGGGGTTATTGTAGTCTCCAACTTCAAAGACCCTGTTCATTCCCGCCATCATGTGATATAATATATGGCAATGAAAGAACCAATCACCTTCCTCATTTGCTAAAAACTCAATGGTATCTGTTTCCATAGGCATGATATCCAACACATTTTTAAGCGGCGATTTTTCGCCTTTTCCGTTTATCACCCTGAAATCAAATCCGTGAAGATGCATTGGATGCCGCATCATTGAATTATTATAAATGGTAATCCGTAGAATTTCTCCTTTTTTTACAGGTATTTTGTCAGTTTCCGAAAGTATTTTATTATCCATGCTCCATACATAGCGGTTCATGTTGCCAGTAAGTGTGAATTTCAACTCTTTTACAGGCGCATCATTTGGAAGAGAGGTGTTATAAGGTGATTGCAACATAGCATAATTTAATGTTTTGATGTCTCCCAAGGCATTAGCGTTGTAACGGTTAGCGTCGTTATCCATATCCATACCCTCATGCTTACTGTGGTCTGCTTTTTTTGTTGCATCTCCGGTAATTTCGGGATACATCACTACATTCATGTCCATTTGGTTAAGGCTCATCTTCATGCCCATATCGTCCAAATCGCCATTCATTTTCATCATATCGTTCATCATCTTCATCCCCTCGAAATACTTCAATCGTGGGAGTGGAGAAATAAGCTGTTTGACCCCATCACCTATAAAGTAACTCGCAGATTGTGTCCTGTCTTCGGTTGTTGCTAAGAACTCGTAAGCCAAACCATCTTGAGGGATAGTCACTACAATATCGTAAGTTTCAGAAACGGCAATGATTAACCTGTCCACCTCTACAGGCTCAACATCATTCCCATCATTCGCTACTACTGTAATTTTTCCTCCAGCATACCGTAGCCAGAAATATGAAGACGCCCCTCCATTGGAAACACGCAATCTGACTTTGTCGCCTGCTTTTAGCTTTTTACCATCAATTGTTTTCAAATCGGTGCTATGGCTACCATTTATTAGGATTTTATCATAGTAAACGTCACTGACATCCATCGCCAGCATCCGCTTCCACTCGTTTTTTACCTTTACCCCTAATTTTCCCTCCTTAATAGCTTCAACATATGATTGTGTTGCGCCTTTCTTAATGGCCGCCCAATCATTTGCATTGTGTAGCATACGGTTGATATTATCGGGGTTAAGATTTGTCCACTCACTTAATATAATTGGAACGGTCGGCAAATCATCAATTCCTTTTCTGAATGTCTTATCATCGCTTCTTTTCTTCATGATAAAACTTCCGTACATGCCAATCTGCTCCTGCAATCCTGAGTGGGAATGGTACCAGTGCGTACCATGCTGGATAATCGGAAAACGGTAGGTGTAGGTTGTGCCCGGTGCGATGGGTTTTTGTGTAAGCCAGGGCACACCGTCTTCTTTATTGGGCAGGAACACACCATGCCAGTGAAGTGATGTGCTTTCTTTCAATTGGTTGTGCACCACTATTTCGGCAGTGTCGCCCTCGGTAAAGGTAAGGGTGGGCATGGGGATTTGCCCGTTTACGGCAATTGCCCTTTTTTGCTTACCTGCATAGTTGACAAGCGTATCTTTTACATACAGCTCGTAATGCACCACTCTCTGTGCAAACAGCGTTTGCGTGCAAAGCAGTATCAGCACTGTTTGCAAAATTCTTATAGGTATTTTATTATATCTGTTCATGATTTGAAAAATTTTATTTAATGCTGTCTTCCATTGTGCTAAACCACGCTATCAAAACCTGCTTATCCTCCGGTGACAATACTGCATTGCGATGAATTAGTGTGTATGATGACAACGGCATTTCCCCGTCCTTAACCTGCCCGGCCATAGCCCTGAACTTGTTTCGCTGCCTGCGGACAGAATAGTCGCCAAATTCGCTAAAGTTGAGTTCCTCTTTCCCCTTTTTTATATGCTCTGCCATGTACCATGCGCCGGGCTGGATACGGCTGTACCACGGATAATGGGTATTGTTGCTATGGCAGTCATAACAGGACTGAACAAGGATAGCCTTTACATTTTGGGGTACGGCGTACACTCTTTCGATATGGGTGGCTGGCACTTCAACCGCCTGGTTCCGTAAGGGCTGAAAGAACTGTATGGCAATCAGGACGACAGCCAGCCCCAATATGATTTTCTTCTTTATGGTCATAATTATTTTATTGTGGCTTCATCTTTTTGTGTCTACTGTTTTTTCACATACTTGGCATAATTCTCCTTGTTTTCAAAATAAGAAACTTCACCGTTATTTCCTGTCACAGCAATCACCGCATTAGCTTTGTCTACCTGCTTATGGGAATAGGGGTCTATCGCCATCCGCACGGTCGCATCTTTTGGAATACGTTCCTTACACATTTCGCAACATCCGTAATAGGTTTTACCATCAAATTTTACTTCAAACTGCTTTTTGCCCATATAGGCATCATTTACCATGCAGACTTCATCCAATGGCACCAATTCGCCTATTTGGACATCATGTTCGTGGCTTGCCGGAGTTGCCTGCGAATGATGCTGTGCCGCTTCATCCTTATTTGACCCTGTCTGCCCGCAAGCGGTGAATAGCAGAGTTAAAGAGGAAATAAAGCAAATTATTATTTTGCTCATGTTAAAACTATTTTTTGAAATTTTATTATTTACTTTCTTCAAACTCTTTCAGCTTGCGCTTCATCAATTCAATTTCTTCCGCTTGGGTTTCAAGTATGTTTTTTTGCAACTGTATCAGTTCCGGGTCGGTCAGCTTTGCCTTTTCGGACATCAATATGGCTGCTGCGTGATGGGGTATCATACCCTTTGCAAACTGCTTGTCCCCGACATTGATTTGTTCCCTGATACCAAACCATGAAAAGATGCCAACAGCAACCGAGATGATGGCTATCGCCAAATTCATCTTCCTGTTGGGGTACATTACTTTCATTATCGCTAATTCGATAAGCAGCATTGCCGAGGTCATCAGCAGGGTCATGTACAAATTGTTGATATTGGGTATCAGGTTCTGCCACCCGTCAATCATGGCGTACATGATAAAATACATCACTGCGAACATTGCGACAGCCATCACCGCAAAGCGTTTGTACATGGCCGAAGCATGTTTTGTATTGTGCGTGCCATGCTCCGAGGAATGACCCGCATGGTGACTGTTTTGCATATTTTCCATAACCCTGAATTTTATTTGCTGTTAATTGTTTTTTCCACCTTACCGCAGGTCAGCATTTTAGAACCGTAGTAAGGGTTTTTGATTTCCTTGTTTTCGCTGAACCAAACAGCACCCTTACCGTCATTGAACATCGGGCAATGGTCCTGATACAATGTTTGCGATGTACCGAACAAATCAATCAGGTCTTTCAAATCTTCGCCAAGCGAGGCCAAATGTTCCCGCTGGTGGTGGATGTTGCCGACATTTTCCCCGATATGTTCTGCTTGTTCTTTAGCATCGTCCGCTATGTCCATGTACTTTTTGTGCTTATCGGCAGGAACGGCTTTCATGTCCACTTTATTCAGGGTAGCTAACAGCTTTTTCCCTGAACTGGCGGCGGCTTTATCATCGTCCGAAACAAGGGCGTTCTTTAAGGACAGATAATCGGTAACTATGGGCGCAATAGAAAAGTTTTTTGCTTCTTCTTTTCCTTTTGCTTCCTGACCGCTCGGTGTTTCGCTCACAGCGGGCGCAGCTACCGTATCATCCTCTTTTGGTTGGGAAGCTGGCTGTTCTTGTGATACAACAGCAGTATCATTTGAAGACTGCTCGTTTTTGTTGGATGCCTGATTGCATGATACTGTTACAAATGCCATGATAACAGCAATGATTGATAATGTTAGATTTTTCATTTTTATTTATTTTTTGATTTTTAAAAAACTTGCATTAATAGCCACTACAATGGTGCTTACACTCATCAGCACAGCACCCATAGCGGGACTTAAAACAAAATTCGGATAGAGTACGCCTGCCGCAAGCGGTATTGCCACCACGTTGTAGCCAACCGCCCATATCAGGTTCTGTACCATCTTTTTGTAGGTAAGTTTGCCGAAGTCAATCAGTTTGACCACATCCCTCGGGTCGCTGTCTACCAATATGATATCCGCTGTTTCGGCAGCCACGTCCGTACCGGAACCCACGGCTATGCCCACATCTGCCTGTGCCAGTGCAGGTGCATCATTTACACCATCACCAGTCATTGCTACGATTTCGCCTTTTGCCTGAAACTCCTTTACTTTCTCCTGCTTGTTGTGCGGAAGCACATTAGCCAAATACCCGTCCATACCCAATTTTCCGGCTACGGCAGCAGCAATCCTGTCGTTGTCCCCGGTGAGCAGAAAGGACTTGATGCCCATTTTTTTGAGTTCCTCAATCGCCTGTGCCGACCCCTCACGGATGCTGTCTGCCAAAGTAATGAGGCCGATTACCCGGTCATCAATGAGGACAAAGTTGACCGTTTCTGCTTCCTGATTGATTTCGTTTGGAATTTCAGGCAGGGAAAGGTGGTTTTCGGTGAAATAATTCGGGCCGCCAGCTACGACATTTTTCCCGTTCACAACACCTTTAACACCTATGCCCTGCATATAGCTGAAGTTTTCAGACTTCCATAAGGCAAGGCTCTTTTCTTTCAATGTAGCCATAATACCTTTGGCGATATGGTGTTCCGAATTTTGCTGTACTGCGGCAGCATACTGGATAACCTCATCGGCATTGTATTCATCCGTTAACGGTATAACCTTTTCTACGGCATGGGAACCTTTGGTAAGCGTTCCGGTCTTATCAAAAATGACGGTGGAAAGTTTGCGGGTGGTTTCAAATGCCGTACGGTTGCGGATGAGCAGACCATTGGTCGCCGAAAGCGTTGTGGAAATGGCGACTACCAACGGGATAGCCACGCCCAATGCGTGCGGGCAGGCCGTTACCATTACCGTCACCATTCTTTCAAGCGCAAAGGCAATATCTCCACTGCTAGCATACCAATAGGCAAATGTGCCTATGCCCACGGCAATGGCAATAAAGGTGAGCCATTTGGCAACTTTGTCCGCAAGGTTTTGCGTATTGGACTTAGTAGCTTGTGCCTCCTGCACAAGATTGATAACCCTGTTCAGGTAGCTGTCTTTTCCAACGGCTGTTACCTTAACTTTCAGCGCACCATCACCATTGATAGAGCCTGCGATGACCTTTCCGTCCTTTTCCTTTTTTACGGGAACACTTTCTCCGGTAAGCATACTTTCGTTGATATACGAAAGCCCCTCCAGTACCAATCCATCGGCTGGAATTTTTTCACCCGGTTTTATGATAGCTGTTTCACCGCTTTGCAGGTCTTCGAGCTTTATCTTTACGGCTTCTCCGCCTCGTTCCACGGTAACATCGTTGGGCAGTAACGCTACCAATGACTGTAATGCCCGTGAAGCAGCCATTTGGGAACGCATTTCCAGCCAATGCCCTAACAGCATGATGTCAATTAGGGTTGCCAGTTCCCAAAAGAAATCCATACCCTGCAAGCCAAATACAACGGCTACGGAATAGACATAGGCTACGGATATGGCGATAGCAACAAGTGTCATCATCCCTATGGCTTTGGCTTTCACCTCGCCAATCATTCCCTTTAGGAATGGTAAGCCTCCATAGCAATAAATCACCGTACCCAATGCCAGCAACACATATTTATCGCCATTGAAAGCAAGCGAGAAACCTAACCATTGCTGTATCATGTGCGACAGGAGCAGTATAGGGATTGTAATGACAAGGCTTATCCAAAAACGAGTGAGGAAATCACCTGTATGATGTCCCTCATGTTTATTAAAGTTTTCGTCAGCATGGCCATGTTGAGAATGCCCGGAATGCCCATGTCCTGATTTTTGTACATGAGAAACTGAGCTACCGCCAACGGGAACCAGTGCCATGCCACAAAGCGGGCATTTGCCTGGTTCGTCTTTTAGCACCTGCGGGTGCATGGGACACGTGTATTTTTTCATAATAAGGGGTTTTAAAAGTTATGTTGCACTTAATTTTTTTGCCATCTCATGGGTCATTTCTTCGGCATAAGCACCATAGGCATCCACAAGTACGCCTTTATTCTTACCATCATTGGACGATATGGCATAAATCACGGCATTGTTATCAGGACTGCTGTCGAGGCTTTCAAACCTATGAGTTTCCGTAACCGTAAAATCTTCCGGTTTTAGTTTCAGGCTCCTTGACGCACAGTACAGGCAGTCCGGCAACAGACTAAAGTCCATACTGTACCCACGCTGTCTTAGGTCTTTAAGCGCCTGCACCATGTCATTGTACTGTATCATAGCTTTCAGACCTGTTATTTAATGGTTTCAACGGTACTACCGCAGGTAAGCATCTGTGAGCCGTAATATGGGTTTTTAACAGCATTCTCTTTACTTAGCCAATTGGCTCCCTTACCTCCGTTGTACATAGGGCAGTGCTGGTAATAAATGGGGGTGTCCTGTTTAGAAACTTTGGCAAGTGTGTAGATGCTTCCCGAAAGTGCCGCAAAAGCACTTCTTTGTTTTGCAACATCTTTTGATTTTGAAATGCTTTCCGCATTGGCCGTCAAGTCCTGCATCACTTTCATCCAAGCCGTATGTTCCTCTGCCGATAGCTTATTCATATCGACTGCTTTAAGGGATGCAGCCAATTCAGCGGCTTTGGCAGATGCGGTCGCCGCATCGATTTTTATCAAAGCGTCTTTCACTGAAAAGTAGTTGTCAAATACAGCTTTCAGTTGTGATTGGTTTTGGGCTGCATCTTTGTTAGCGGGTGCTGCCATTTGGCTATGGTCGTGATTGCCATGTCCGGCATTCATGTCCATTCCCGCCTCCTTGTTTTTGGCAACCGTCTTTACTGGTCTATCATACTGGCAGCAACCAGCCAGTTTAGCATATACGTCATCCGGCGCACGGAACTTCTCACTGTCATAACCAGCCAAAGCGATACGTTTCAGGATTTCATCCTGATTTGTTTTGTCGCCGTCATACGTGAGCGTAGCCATCTTGGTATCTTTGTTCCAGTCCACGCTGGCTACCTTTTTTACGTTACCTGCTTTTTCGATGGTGGTTTTGCACATACCACAATTGCCGTAAATCTTTACGGTTTCCGTTTTCGCATTCTTGATTTGTGCAAACACGTTTATTGATGATAGTAATACGGCGATTACCATCACTATTTTTGATAATGATTTCATAATAATATACATTTTCGGAAAAGGGGTATTAGCAAACCCATTTCCCTTGAATTTTAAAATAAATAGTACAAATAGGGGATTTGCAAAAGCCGGAATAGCTTTTGACAAGGCACACCTATGGCTATCAGGCCATAGTTTTAGCTTATTTTAGGAGGTAGCCAAATGAAGAAAAATCCCGAAGAATAGTAGGCTTCCTTGAAACCTAATTTTTGCTTTTTAACTTCAGCAAATGGATTTTTAGCTTTTAATTCGATTGGGATTGGTAAGTATAGGGAGGTCGTTGAAGCACTGCATCTGCAAGAGCTATGTGAACAACCACCATCGCAGTTGCCGCTTTTGCATTTTTTGCAGGATTTGCCCTTGCAACCTTTTTTATGTTCTGATTTTTTGGATTTCTCTTTTGAGCAGGAAGACTGTTCGGTCTTTGTTGAATTTTTGGAACAGGCATAGCTCTGACTTGGTATCATAAAGAAAACCAGACAGAAGAGTGTCAAAATGCCTATATGTATTCTATAATTTTTCAACTCAACAAAGTTACAAATAAGATTGGTTTTTTATATTGTTTTTACAATTTTTTTTGCTATATAGGCAAAATTTCTCTATACAAACAAACAATGTTACGACCACAACAAGACATCCTCTTTCTTCAGGATTTGATGAAATGCCTTTTTCAGCAACCCAACCTTCAGAAAATTCGGTCGGAAAAAGGACATTTCAAAATGTAGTTGGCTTAGGCATTCAAAGGTTCTATTTTGAAGCCTGCCTTTTGTACGGTCGATATTACTTCCTGCTCGGTAATGCCCTCGGACTTCACTGTAAGTACCTTGTCCTTGTTGGCCGTGTCCACTTCCCAATGGCAGATGCCCTCTGCCTTGTCCAAGTGCGGCTTTACAGATGCGATACAGCCGCCGCAATTGATGTTCGTCTTGAATTGAAATTGTTTATTTTCCATTGTTTACAAATTTTAGAGTTATCTGATAATGCAAATTTCCGTACTATTCAGTTAGTTATTGTTGTGTAATTTCTTGTTTGATTTGTGAGATTTACTGTTTTATTTCTTCCACTTCAACCGCAGGCTGTTACTGACCACGCTCACGCTGCTCAATGCCATTGCCGCACCCGCAATCATCGGGTTGAGCAGGAAGCCGTTAACAGGGTAAAGGATGCCTGCCGCTACCGGAATGCCGATTACGTTGTAGATAAACGCCCAGAACAGGTTTTGCTTGATGGTGGCTACGGTCTGTTTGGACAAGCGTATTGCCTGCGGTATCTTGGTCAGGTCGGACGAAATGATGGTCATCTTGGCTACGTCCATTGCGATGTCGCTGCCTTTGCCCATTGCGATACTTACATCGGCTGTTGCCAATGCGGTGCTGTCGTTGATACCATCGCCCACCATTGCCACTACCTTTCCTTTACTTTGCAGTTCTTTCACAAAGTCGGCTTTATGCTGTGGCAAAACTTCGGCTTTGTAATGCTTGATGCCTGTCTGCTCCGCAATGGCTTTAGCGGTAGCTTCATTATCTCCGGTCAGCATATACAGGTCTATACCCATATCCTGCATTTCCCGGATAGCTTGCACCGATGTTTCTTTAATCTTATCGGAAATGGCAATTACAGACAGAGCCTGTTTGCCGTTTGCAAACCAAATAACGGTTTGGGATTGTTTGCCCCATTCTTCGGCTTTGTTTTGTAATTCGTCAGCAATAGCGATGTTGTTTTCTGCCAATAGCTTTTTATTTCCTACATAATAGGTTTCGTTGTTATGGTCTGCTTTTGCGCCTTTACCTGTAATGCTGTCGAACAATGATAAAGTTGCGTTTCCTGCTCCGTTCAAATGTTTTACTACTGCTTCCGCTAATGGATGTTCCGATTGCTTTTCGATGCTTAATAAAATATTTTTGGTCATATCGTCATTGTTCAGCCAGGCAATATCTGTTACTTGTGGTCTTCCCTCGGTAATGGTTCCGGTTTTATCCAATACAATTGCGTTTATCTTTTTAGCCAGTTCAAGGCTTTCCGCATCCTTAATCAAAATACCGTTTTCAGCACCTTTGCCAACGCCTACCATAATGGCGGTCGGGGTCGCTAAGCCTAAAGCACAAGGGCAGGCAATAACCAATACCGTAACGGCTGCCAGCAAGCCTTGCACAACTCCGTTTTCGCCCCCTAACACCAACCATAAGATAAATGTAAGGATAGCAATACCCATTACTACCGGAACAAAGATGCCTGCAATCTTATCTACCAGCTTCTGTACTGGAGCTTTGCTTCCCTGTGCATCCTGTACCATTTTGATGATGTGTGCAAGCATGGTTTCTTTGCCAACTTTCACCGCTTTAAATTGAAAGCTGCCTTTTTGGTTAATCGTTCCGGCAAATACCTTTTCATTTTCCTTTTTCAACACAGGCACAGGCTCACCGCTTAGCATACTTTCGTCCACATAGGAATTACCTGATGTTACCATACCATCCACCGCAATTTTTTCGCCGGGCTTTACGAGTATAATATCACCTGCACTTACATCTTCAATAGCCTTCTGTCTTTCTGTGCCATCAGCTTCTATCACAATAACCGTTTTAGGCTGTAAGCCCATTAGCTTTTTAATGGCTGAAGATGTATTTCCTTTGGCTCTTTCCTCTAACAGTTTCCCCAAGAGGATAAATGCGATAATTACGGCAGCGGCTTCAAAATAAACGTGAGAGTGTAGCCCTCTTTGATGCCAAAAGTCTGCAAATAACATATTGAATACACTGAACAGGTAAGCAATACCAGTACTTAATGCAACCAGTGTATCCATATTGGCAGAACGATGTTTTGCCTGCTTCCACGCATTGATAAAAAAGTCTTTTCCTAACCAGACAAGTACCGGAGTTGAGAAAAGCCACATTATCAGGTTTGCATAAGGCATATCCATAAAGAACATACCGATTACCACCACAGGCAAAGAGAGGATGATTGCCCAAATGGTTTTGTTTTTGAGTTTCCTGAATTTCTCGGTGTGAATAGCTTCTAACGTTTCCTGCTGTGTGGTTTCGTCTTCAATCAATAAGTCATAACCAACTCCTTGTACTGCTTTTTGCAGCGTTGAAGCATTGGTCATGTTTGGTAGATATTCTACCGTAAGATTACCCGTTGCAAAATTCACGGAAGCATCAACTACTCCCGATTGGTATTTAACAATGCTTTCGGCACTGCCCGCACAGGATGCGCAGGTCATGCCCAATACCGGAAAAGCACTTTTAACCGTAGGAACTCCGTAACCTAAATCTTTAATTGCCTTAACAGCTTCGCCTACTGTTTCATTGCTATCTACTGTAATAGCTGCCCTGCGGTTATTTAGCTCTACTTTGTGGGTTTCTATGCCTTTTACTTGTGTCAACCCTTTTTCAACGATTAATGCACAATGTTCGCTTTCCACATCCTCCAATGGAATGTATATTGTTTCTTTATTATTAGTTGCCATATTCTGCTTGCTTTAATTAACAATGCAAAATTGGCTATTATATCAACGGGTGCTATTGTGAAATTTTGGAATTGATTTGTAAAATTTATTTACACTTTATCCAATGGCTTTCTTTTATCTTCTTTTATCTGTTTGAAATAGCTCGGTGTCAGTCCTGTTACTTTTTTGAATTGATTGCTTAGGTAGGATACACTCGAATAGTTCAGACGAAAAGCAATTTCACTCAAAGACAACTCATCGTACACCAGCAATTCTTTTACTTTTTCAACCTTTTGGGCAATAAAGTATTTTTCAATAGTAGTACCCTCTACCTCTGAAAACAGATTGGACAGGTAATTATAATCGTGATGCAATTTATCGCTCAATACATCTGAAAGATTGATTTTTACATCATTATCTTGATGGTGTACCAAGTCAATGATAGTGTTCTTTATCTTCTCTATTATCCTACTTTTTTTATCGTCAATTATCTCAAATCCCAATGGCTCTAAAGTTTTTACCAAAGCATCTTTTTTTGTAGGGGTTATCTCTTGTGCTAAGGTTACTTCGCCCAATTTTATATTCTTAATGCCTAAACCGAGTTTTTCCAATTCATTTTGCACCACTATAATGCAGCGGTTACAGACCATATTTTTTATAAAGAGTGTATTCATATTTATTCTCTGCCCACATTTTGTATTTAATATAAAAGCAATAAACAAATTTACGATTTAAGTTTAATTACTTTGACTTCTTGTCACGAGGAATAAAGGCGTTGTACATATATGTTTACTGTTTTTCGTCTTGTTCGTCCATTTTTTTAATCAGTGCTTCACATAGATTGTCAAGGAATTTCGTTCGGTTTATTTTGCGGGCTTTAAGTTCCATAAACGTATGGTAAAAGTCGCTTAACTCAATATTGAAGGCATCTTCAAACGTTTTGGCTATCAATTTTATTTCTGTATTCCCATTGTTAAATGCACCGTGGGAGTACAGTGCATAAATGAGTTCCGTGAGTGCAGTTTTGCTTGCTGTCCATATCAACGAATTATCTGAAACCTTTTTAACGTTGATGTTATTTAACCTGTCTTCCAAATATACCTGTATCAGGTCATTAGCAATTATCTTGGCAACCTTATAATCGTGCGAAGTAGAAAAGCGATGGTCTGCCTCAAAATAAAAAGTGTCTAACCATAGTCTTATATCGTGCTTGCCACGTACAAAAAATTGTTCGTCAAAGAAAGAATTATTGCTTCGGTAATACTTGTAAAAATCAAGGTTGTTGTCAAAGAACCTTTTTAGCTTTTTCAGCTCTTTGGTAAAATATTTCCTGATGCGTTTTGCTCCATAGGGCTTTCTTGTTTCAATTTTATAAATGGCATTATAGTAGATGAGTTTTGCAACAATAGTTGGTTTTTGATATTTGAAAAAACGGATTTCTTCATCAACATTTCTGAACCCTGTTTTTAAAATATATTTTTTTACGTCGAATAAACATTTGATAATAAGTTGTATAACTGCTTCAATGCGTTCTATCGAACAGTCTGCTTCAATCTCAAATTCTTTGATTTCGTTTTCCAGCTTAGCCAGCGTTTCGTTATAAAATTTATCCATCCGTTATCCTAAATCTATTTTTTAAACAATAATAGAGAAGCCCAAATACTGTCATATTTGAAAGAAATTTGCATTTTCGGGTTTCTCTTTTGGAACTTTGGTTTTTGCTGGATACAGAACTAATAAGTCCACTTTTAGTGATAGTGATAGATATAATAGTGTCTAATTTTTATGTATATCAAAGCAAAAAGACACAGAGCTAAAAATATCCCAAAAAGTATCATAAAGAGCGAAGGTCTTTTCTTCTTCTTCGACAAATTGACATTTGAGGGTTTAGAAGCTCCGTATCTTTTGTACGGAGGTACTTTTTGATAACTTTTGCCTTTCTTACGCGTTGTCTGTTTTATTCATCATTAGGATGACCTAATCTTAAAATTTCATCCGCTGTATCCTTACCGCATTTAATATTGCCAATAATGCAACTCCCACATCTGCGAAAACGGCTTCCCACATTGTAGCTAATCCACCTGCGCCCAGTACTAATACGACACCTTTTACTACAAACGCCAATGTGATGTTTTGCCACACTATTTTCTTGGTTTGTTTACCAATATTGATTGCCATCGGAATTTTACTCGGTTTGTCATCTTGGATTACTACATCGGCAGTTTCAATAGTTGCATCACTTCCTAAACCGCCCATTGCCATACCTACGTCGCTCAAAGCTACTACAGGCGCATCATTCACTCCATCGCCAACAAATGCTACGGTTTCGTTTTTGGTTTTTATTTCTTTTACTTTATTTACTTTGTCTTCGGGTAATAAATCGCCAAAGGCATTATTGATGCCCAATTTATCTGCAACAAACTTTACTACTGTACTTTTATCGCCACTCAACATTGTTGTTTTTACACCTAAGGCTTTTAACTTATCAATGGTTAGTTGTGCATCTTCTTTTATACTGTCTGCTATGGTAATATAACCTGCAAATTTTCCATCATAGGCTATGGCGATTAGGGTGTACACAATTGTACTTGGGTCTAAATCATAAACGATATTAAACTTATCCATCAGTTTAAAGTTTCCTACCAATAACTCTTTTCCGTTAACGATAGCTTTTAATCCGTGACCCGCAATTTCTTCTACATTTTCTAATTTTATAGAATGGTCTATTTCGCCGACATATTGATGGATTGCGGTAGCAACTGGATGCGTGCTTTGACTTTCCAAAGCGTTGACCATTTTCAAGATTTCGTCTTTACTAAATTCTGATTTTAATATTACTTCTTGCACTTTGAAAACGCCTTCTGTCATTGTTCCTGTTTTATCCATCACTACATTTTGGATATTAGCGATGGCGTCTAAGAAATTGCTTCCTTTAAATAAAATTCCATTTTTAGAAGCGGCACCAATTCCACCAAAATATCCTAAAGGAATACTTATAACCAAAGCACAAGGACAAGAAATAACAAGGAAAACCAATGCTCTGTATAGCCATTGACTGAACAAGTAATCATCAACAAAAAAGTAAGGAACTACAGTAATAAGCACTGCCAATAACACCACAATTGGTGTGTAAATTTTTGCAAATTTTCGAATGAATAATTCTGTTGGTGCTTTTTGAGCAGTAGCGTTTTGTACCAATTCCAAAATCTTTGAGAGCTTGCTATCGGTATATGCTGTGGTTACTTTTACCTGTGCAACGGTCTTTAAATTTATCATTCCTGCTAAAACAGTTTCGCCTTTGGTTTTGGTGTCTGGCTTGCTTTCTCCAGTCAATGCGGCGGTATTGAATGATGCAGTTTCGGATAACAATTCGCCATCCAATCCTAATTTTTCTCCGGGTTTTAATTGAATGATATTGCCGATGTTGACGGTTTCTGCTTTTACAGTTTTAGGTTGGTTATTTTCTAAAATCGTTACTTCATCGGGTCTTTGGTCGAGCAGGGTTTTAATGTTGGCTTTGGCTCTTGTTACGGCTAATGTTTGGAACACTTCGCCAACGGCGTAAAACAGCATAACGGCAACACCTTCGGGATATTCGCCAATGGCGAAAGCTCCGATAGTGGCAATGCTCATCAATAAAAACTCTGAAAATACATCGCTTTTGCGGATGCTCTCAAATGCTTCTTTAATTACAGGAAATCCAACAGGTAAATAGGCTATTGCATACCAAATAATTCTTACCCAACCTGTAAACCAGGATTGCGGTAGCCAATTATCAAAAGCAATAGCAATCATCAATAGCACGAATGAAATGATTGCAGGCAAGAACATTTGAAGGGTGGACTTATTTTCATCGTGGCTATGGTCGTGTCCATCATCGTCTGAATGTTCGTTGCTGTGGTCGTGGTCTAATTCTTCTTTGAACCTTGTACCGTGAAAATGACCATCGCCTTTGAAGTGGCGCTCTCTTGTTTTTTCTTCAATAACGGGTAAGGCTTTGGCACCTTCCTGCTGCACCAATTTTTCATCGGCTTTTTCATTTATTTTTGCTTCCTGTGGCGAACAGCAAATTTGCTTGCCTTGTGCATCGTATTTATGTTTGTGTTCCATTAGAGTAGTCTTTTAGTTGTTTTTTTATAAATTAAATATTGTTCTCCGTGTTGTTTTTCCAAAAACTCTTCTTCCAGTCTTATCTGAATTTGAATAACGATATAGGTAGTAAGCATCAGGAAAAATGTAAGTGCATTGGGTAGTATAAAAAATATTCCTGCAACACTGATTATCATTCCTAAAAAAATCGGGTTCCGGCTGTAAGAGAATAATCCTTTTGTGATTAATTCGGTTTTGTTATTTTCATCGATACCAATGCGCCAACTGTTACTCATTTGATATTGCGCTACTGAAATCCATAGTAATGAAAGGTGTATCAGTATTAATGCAATGATTAAAAACACGTCTTTCATTAAATTAGAAATCGGTACTAAATATTGATACATTTTATCGCTGAACGAATAGATGAATACCGCAACGAAAAGCAATGCTATCAATACTTTCATCACAAAACCGATATAGTCGTGTGCAATATCTGTTTTGCCAAAAGTTATGGGATTGATGCCAGTTTGCTTGTAGGTTCGGTATTATGGTGGCACAAAAGCTACCATAATATACAACACCAAATACACCGGCAAATAAAATTTTAGCCAAATCATAGCGTTCAATTTTTAATGTTCGTGACCACCTGCATTGCTTAGTTTTGCATTGACGAAAAACGCACCTTTTACTACAATCTTTGCATTGGCAGGAATTTCATTTACAAATGTTACTGCGGTGTAACCCATATCAGATACGCCTTTTAGCACTTCTACCTTTTCAAAATTCTTAGCCGTTTTATCTTCTTTATGGTCTTTTTCTTCGCCCTCTTTGTGGTTGCCTTCTTTTTCTCCTTCTTCGTGATGGGCTTCTGCTTCTTTGTCGGTTTGTACAAAAATGTAGTATTTGCCATCGGCATTTACAATCGCATCATTGGGTACAGCTGGAGTTGTTACATTGCTAAGACTGACAATACCAGTGATGTTCATTCCATCAATTAAACCACTTTTATTACCATTTACACGACAATGAACGGCGATGGTTTTGCTCTCGTTTTCAAAGGATGAACCAATGCTGAAAACTGTAGCATCATACTCAGCAGTAGGATTATTGGTTAAAGTAAAATGAATAGTTTGTCCAACTTTTACCTGTGGTAAATCTTTTTCAAACACCTGTAAATCTAAATGCAATGAACTGTTATCTACAATTTCGATAACCGGCGAAGAAACATCTACATAACTTCCAATTTTGGCAAAAACGTTGCTAACCGTACCATTCAGCGGACTGGTTACGACCAATGCGGATTTTAAATTTCCGTTTGATACCGAACCTGGATTGATGCCCATTAATTGTATCTGCTGTTGCAAGGAAGCTCTGCGGGTTCTTAAACTGGTTAATTCGGCAGTAGCACTTTGCAGATTTTTCTTTGCACCTGCATTGCCTTCATTCAGTTCTTTTTGCCTTGCTAATTCCTGTTCTGCAAACGTAATTCTGCTTGCTGTACTCAAATATTCTTCCTGCAATTGGATGAACTGCGGATTGGCAATGGTTGCAATAACCTGACCTTTTCTTACATAATCTCCAATTTGAACTTTCAGTGTTCTTATCACACCGCCATACAAAGAAGTGGCGTTGGCTTTATTGTTATTGGGAACTTTCAGATTTCCGTTTGCTTTGATGGTTGCTGTTAATTCCTTGTGTTCAATGGTGCCTAATTGTATGCCTACCGTTTTTATTTGTTCTTCGGTAAGTGTGGCAATGGTTGGCGTTTCTTCCTCGTGTGGTGCTTCTTCTTTTCCTGCAGTTTTGGTTTCGGCAGATTTATCTTCTGCTTTCTTATCATTTTTACAGGCAGAAAAAGCAAATAGTAAAACAGCTATGGCTGTCATCAACGTGATTTTTTTTATATTGAATTTCATTTGTACTTATTGATTGATGAATGAATAAATATTGATTACAGATTGGTTGACCTGCTGAATACTTTTTAGGTAATTCAACTGAATATCGGTTGCGGTTTGCAAGGCAAAAAGATATTCTACATAACCGATGTCGCCTGTTTTGTAACCTAATTGTGCTGCTGAAACAATTTCTTTAGCATTAGGCAAAGCTTCTTGCTGAAAATAATTGAACTGCTTCATATCCTGCTGGTATTGCAACAAAGCATTTTGCATTTGCGTTGCCAACGTTCTCTGTTGCTGTTGTGCATTGGCTTCGGCTGCTTGCTTTCTATAATCCAAAGATTTTATTCTGGCTTTGGTAGCACCGTAAGTAATGGGAATTGCAATGCCAATGTTTACAGAATTAAATCGGTTTCCGCCATTGAAAAACTTCTCAGCTCCATTCACATTTTGAAAACCAATTAAAGACTGATTGACATAACCAATCGTAAAATCGGGTAAACCTTGCGCCCGCTCAACTTTTTTGGTTTGTTCGGCAATTGTAGCTTCCTGATACAAAGATTGAATGATTGGATGATTGGCTACAGCATCATTATCCAACAAATTTGAAATTTGTAATGGTTGATAATTTCCATTTTCTGTAATGGAAAAATCTTCTTTTGTATTCATCAATGTTTTCAGATTGGCAACGGCATTATTTAAGAAAACTTCATTTTGTTTTAATAACAAATTGATTTCGCCTTTCTTGGCTTCTGCCGTACTGATGTCCACTTTTTTGGTGTCGCCCGTTTTGTAACGAAGCTTTGCAATGCCTATGAAATTGTTGTACAAACTGTCTAATTCCTGTAGTTGTTTTTGATTGTGCTGCAAGTACAAAATTTGATAATAATAAGTACGCACTTGGTTTTTTAATTCTAAAACACTCAAGTTCTTCTGCAATTCTTTGCCTTTAATTTCAGCATTAATCAACTCCTTTTTTGCACCGAATAATGATGGAAAAGGAATGGTTTGCGACACCTGAAAAGACTGGTCGAACTTTACACTGTTGTACTGTCCCAACTGTGCATTAAAATCCAATTTGGGTAATTCTCCGGCTGTTTTTTTCAACGCTTTGCTTGCATCAATTTCTAAATCTGAAGCTTTAATGGTTTGATTATTTTGCAGGGCAATATTTATCGCATCATCAACACTTGATAAATGCTGTGTTTGTGCATTTGCTGTAAAGCCTGTTAATGACAGAAGCAATACAATGATAGTTGCAATAGGTTTCACTTTGGGTTTTCTTTTTAAATTAATTTTTGAATTAAAAATGATGTAGAGTAATGGCAGAACGAACAACGTAAGGAAAGTTGCCGTAATCAAACCACCGATAACTACGGTTGCTAAAGGCTTTTGAACTTCTGCACCTGCACTGCTACTGAGTGCCATCGGTAAAAATCCTAAGCTCGCAACGGTTGCTGTCATCAATACAGGTCGAAGTCTTATTTTTGTTCCTTCGATTACTCGTTTGAAAACATCTTTCATTCCTTCTTTTTCCAATTGGTTGAAAGTACCTATCAATACAATTCCGTTGAGAACGGCGACACCAAACAAGGCGATAAAACCAATTCCCGCACTGATGCTGAAAGGCATTCCACGAAGCATTAAAGCCAATACACCACCAATGGCACTCATCGGAATTGCGGTAAATATTAAACCTGCCTGTTTGAAGGAATGGAACGTGAAATAGAGCAAAACAAAAATCAATAACAGAGAAATAGGAACGGCTATCATTAATCGATTGCTGGCTTCTTTTAGATTTTCAAACTGACCGCCATACGTGAAATAATATCCCGGTGGTAATTTTATTTGTGCATTTAATTTTTGTTGAATTTCTTCCACCACACTTTGCACATCTCTGCCTGCAACGTTGAACCCGATTACAATTCTTCTTTTTCCTGCTTCACGGCTTATTTGCGCCGGACCTAATTTATAATCAATCGTAGCCACTTGCGATAACGGAATTTGATTGCCTGTAGAAGTTGGTATCATTAAATTATTTACATCTTCGATACTGCTTCTGTGAATACTATCTAACCGAACCACCAAATCAAATCTTCTTTCATTCTCGAAAACCACACCTGCACTTTTTCCTGCAAAAGCAGTACTTACCACATTGTTTACGTCTTCTACATTAATTCCATAATTGGCTAAACGAGTACGGTCATATTCAACATTTATTTGTGGTAACCCACTCACACGTTCCACCTGCGGAGCTGTAGCGCCTTCTACGGTTTGAATAACTTTGCTTACTTTGTCGGCATTCAACGCTAATGTATCTAAGTTTTCGCCGAATATTTTTACCGCCACATCTTGCCTGATACCTGTCATCAATTCATTGAAACGCATTTGTATCGGCTGATTTTTTTCAAAAAATACGCCTGGTATCGCTTCTAATTTTTCATTAATGGCATCGGCTAATTCATCGTAAGTTCTGCCACTTTTCCATTCGCTTTGAGGTTTCAGCAAAATCATCATATCGGTTGCTTCGGGTGGCATTGGGTCAGTTGGAACTTCTGCAGCTCCGGTTTTCCCTACAACCATTTTCACTTCATCAAATTCTTTAATAATTCTTGAAGCCTGCATTGATGTTTCGATACTTTGGCTTAATGAACTTCCTTGTGGCAAAATACAGTGAAAGGCAAAATCTCCTTCCTGCAATTGTGGTATAAATTCGCCACCCATTCTGCCAAATAAGAATAATGTAAAGGCAAATATGGCAACGGTAATTCCCACTAACCAATATTTTATTTTAATGGCTTTTTCTAATAATGGCTGGTACCTTTTTTGCAGCCAGCTCATCATTCTATCTGAAACCGTTTCTTTGTGCGTTGGTTTTTTAGATAGGAATAAAGCACACATCATTGGAATATAGGTTAATGATAAAATCAATGCTCCAAAGATGGCAAAACCTACTGTCTGTGCCATTGGGCGAAACATTTTTCCTTCTACGCCTACCAATGTAAGGATGGGAATATAAACAATTAATATAATGATTTCTCCGAAAGCTGCACTACTGCGAATTTTGGAAGCGGATGCAAATACTTCATTATCCATTTCCTGTTGAGTAAGCCTTTGCGTGGATTTCCTTAAACCCAAATGATGCAACGTAGCTTCTACAATAATTACCGCCCCATCTACAATTAATCCAAAATCTATCGCTCCCAAACTCATTAAATTGGCACTTACTCCAAAAATATTCATTAAAGCCAATGCGAACAGTAATGCTAAAGGAATGGCTGAAGCTACAATCAATCCGGCTCTGAAATTTCCTAAGAAAAGAACCAATACAAAGATGACAATCAATGCACCTTCTATCAAGTTTTTTTCTACAGTACTCATTGCTCGGCCAACTAATTCTGTACGGTCTAAATAGGGTTCAATAATTATATCTTCGGGTAAGGATTTTTGAATAACTGGTAATTTCTCTTTGATGCGATTGACAACCTCATTGCTGTTTTCGCCTTTCAACATCATTACCACACCGCCAACTGCATCTACTTCGCCGTTATAAGTCATTGCGCCATATCTTACCGCACTTCCAAATCTTACATCGGCTACATCTTTAATAAAAATAGGAATACTGCCACCGTCATTTTTTATACTGATATTTTTTACATCATCCAATGAAGTTACCAAACCGATACCTCGGATGAAATAGGCATTCGGTTTCTTATCAATGTAGGCACCGCCTGTATTTTGGTTATTTTTTTCTAATGCAGTAAAAATGTCGGTAACACTTACCCCCATAGCTTTTAAGCGATTGGGATTTACTGCTACTTCGTATTGTTTCAGTTCGCCACCAAAACTATTTACTTCGGCAATTCCGGGAGTTCCATATAATTGCCTTGCTACAATCCAATCCTGCATTGTGCGTAGGTCTTTTGCATTGTATTTTTTTTCACTGCCTTTTTTCGGATGGATGATGTATTGATAGACTTCTCCCAATCCGGTACTTACTGGTGCAAGTTCTGGCGTACCAATTCCTTTCGGGATTTTCTCTTCGGCTTCTTTTAATTTTTCATTGATTAATTGCCGGGCAAAATAAATATCTACATTGTCTTTAAATACAACCGTAATTACCGACAAACCAAACCTCGAAATGCTCCGTGTTTCTTCTAAATCTGGAATATTGGCAATACTTTGTTCAATAGGAAAAGTTACTAATTGTTCTACTTCTTGCCCCGCCAATGTGGGACAAACCGTAATTATTTGTACCTGATTATTAGTAATATCGGGTACGGCATCAATGGGTAATTTTGTGGCGCTCCACACTCCCCAAATAATGAGCAACAAGGTCATTATCCCAATGACGAGCTTGTTCTTGATACTGAATTTTATAATGTTATCTAACACGTATTTCTGTTTAATATTTTACAAAAAATATACTTGCCACTTGTGGTAAGCAGCCAACAGATTTATCAATGTCTATAGAATGGAAAACGTACTATTTGCCTATTATCACAAAAGCAAAAGCTTTATGAATTTATCTGAAACAAACAGGAAAACTTAAATGGATTGCACATATCATTAGCAAATGAATGACAGGAGCTTCTTCAGTTAAGGCTAAACATCAGCCATCAACAGCATTTGGAAAATCTGTAAAAATTAAACAGTAAATTTGGGTGGGTTCCAGATATTTCCTTGGTAGCGGGAAATTAAATTGTAATCACGGATTGTGAATTTTTTTGTAGAGAAAGCTACTTTAGGTTGCTTGATTTCAAAAGGCTTGAAATTGAATGACCCGATGCTTACACTGCAACAACTGCAATAGCAAAAAGGACTACAATTGTCGTCGCTATCCTGGTTATGGTCGTGAGCTTGGGCGGTTTCAATTTTAGGAACGGTATCTTCACACTGATTGCTTGCATCGCTGCAAGGCAACGCTGCGAGTACCATCAGGTAAAAAGTCCATATTGTGAGAAACCATTTCATTAGGGTACAAATATAGAAAAATAATTTGTGCAATCGGATTGCAAAGTTTCAGATTATTTTAATTGCATCTGTCACACCTTCCTTTAAGCACCAAATTGATACCTTCTAATTTGAAGTTTAGAGGAATATTGATGTTGGGAATTTCTGCATCTGTAAGGCAAAAAGTTCGTTTGCATTGTGAGCAATGGAAATGCGTGTGCTGCTCCGAAGGATTACAACTGCAGCCGGATTGGCAAAGTGCATATTTTACAACACCTGTTCCATCATCAATGGTATGAATAAGTTTATGCTCTAAAAATGTTTTTAAAGTTCTAAACAAAGTGACATTATCTGCATTTTCAAACAGTTCTGCCAATTCTTTATGACTAATGGCATATTGCTGTTTCAATAATTTTTCTACTACCAACAAACGCATTGCTGTGGGCTTTATATTTCTTTGTTGTAAAACATTTTCTAATTCAGTCATTGTCATTTATTTTCACCAAAACATATCCAATTATTTATTAAATATCCAGAGAAATCTGCATTCTCTCGGACGAGGTTGCTTCCAGTTTGTCAACAGCATTTTTTGTCTTGTTGTATTGGAGGACAAGGAACAGTCCCGTAACTGCAATACACACAACAATCGCCTTGCAATGGTTTTAATCTCGTCTTGCAATTTTCACATTCATAAAAATATTGGCAAGCATCTGTCGGCATTGTTTCCTCTTTTTTGTATCCGCAGTTTGGACAAGTTATTACTGATTGTAATTTAATTTCCATTATGATATAATTTTACTTTTTATTGATTTGTATCCTGTCGAATTGATAGCTTTTTCTATTTCTGTTATACTTGTTTGTTTGTTGTCAAACTTAACAATAGCATTGCCTTTCTCATAGGAAACCACAACTTCGACAATTCCTTTTAGTTTGCTAATCTCTGTTTTAACGTGGTGTTCACAACCTGAACAAGTCATTCCTTTAATTGTAAACTCAACTTTTTGAAGTTTTGAAGTTTGGGTAATAATTGCTTTACTTTCAGTCTTTGGAAAAAAGATGTGGGCATAAATTGGAAATGATAAAAGTAAAGCCGTTATAATGGTAATAATTCCTAAAAATGATTTTGTTTGCATAAAATTTGGTTTTTCAGTTGTTTCACATTTACAGTCAATTTTCTTTTGTGGTTTCAACTTTTGATACCAAGCAAAACCAAGCACTAAAATTGTTAAACCAATAAAATATGGTCGGAAAGGTTCGAGCCAATAAAAAGTTGAAGCAAGTCCGCTTGTTCCTGCTATTAGAGTCAACACTGGTGTAATACAACACAATGAAGCTGCAATTGCTGTCAAAAGTCCAGTCCCAATTAGTTTTCCGTCCGTTACCATATTGTTTCTAAATTTTTTTTATCGTCAAGTATTTTAAAAAATGGGTCCAACATTTTCTCATACTCTTTTGTCAATGAGTAAAAAATGGTTTGCGCCTCTCTTTCGGTTTCAATAAGCTTTCGGTCTTTAAGTTTTCTCAAGTGCTGAGAAATCGCTGAAATTGTCATTCCAAGAATTTCACTCACATCACAAACACAAAGTCGTTTTTCTTCATAAAGAAGAAACAGAATTTTCAGTCTTACATTGTTTCCAGTCAATTCAAGTGCGTTCGACAAATAGTCAAACGAACTGTGGAGTTCCGAAACTCTTTCTTTACAGCGATTGATTTGTTTAATGTCTGCCTGTTGTCGTGTACAAGAAGTATTATCCATAATGCAAATGTAACTAATTTGTTTATTTAAGCAAATGCTAAATTATGAGTATTAAAATTTGGCATTTTATATGTTGACGTAATGGTGCTGTTACTTTTAATTCTTCTAACAATATATTAATAGAAAAATCACAAAAATATTTAGTATAATCATTCTTTCTGCACCAAATGCTGTAAGTTAGGGTCATTCTTGATACGCTCCATTTCACTAACAACAATATTCAGAATGTCTGATTTTATCTGCTTGTAATTGTTTTCTATTTCCTGCTTCATCTTATCCTCGCCCTGTTCATTTACAAAAGATAAGATTTGCGGTATCTTTTGATAGGCTTTGGTTTCGGCGGCTACCTTTTCATTATCTACTACGATTTCAGCGTGAAATATTTTTTGCTCAATACGTTCGTCAAAGTTATCCGATACAGAACCGACAAACATACCCTGCGTAAGCGTTGAAATTTTAGAAGCTGGAATAAGACTGTCTAATTGTGTGGAAATAGAGGTAGATTTATCGTTGCGGTTAATGGTCATACTTTGGCGTTTCTGTAATACTTTACCGAAACGTTCCGAAAGGCTTTTTGCTGTTTCGCCAACCACCTGACCACTGAATATATTACCGACAGTATTCTGTATTACCTTGCTTTCCTTGTCGCCGTAATCCCTTGTTAATTGCGAAAAATCCTGAAAGCCCAAACATACCGCTACCTTATTACTTCTCGCCGTTGCGATAAGATTGTCCAGTCCCCTGAAATAAATTGTGGGCAACTCATCTATGATAACGGAACTCTTTAGCTGTCCCTCCCTATTACAAGGGTGGCGAGTATGATTATTTGCTGAACTCCAACAAGCAGTTAGACCTGCTTTCCAAACGCTTTATCGTGTTTGAAATTGATGCGATTAAAGACCACAAAATCCTCTTTCCCATAGTTACGATTATCATTATGGAGGTGTTCATCAATAAGATGCGCAGGCTGAAAGGTATTCGCAAACTCATCCTGATTGAAGAGGCTTGGAAAGCGATTGCCAAAGAGGGAATGGCAGAATACATCAAGTATTTGTTTAAGACTGTCCGCAAATTCTTTGGAGAAGCGATTGTCGTTACGCAAGAGGTCGATGACATTATCCAATCGCCTATTGTCAAAGAAAGCATCATCAACAACTCCGACTGTAAAATCCTGCTTGACCAACGCAAGTATATGAACAAGTTCGATGACATACAGGCGATGTTGGGGCTTACGGACAAAGAGAAAGGGCAGGTACTTTCCATCAATATGAATAACGATGCAAGCCGACTGTACAAAGAGGTTTGGATTGGCTTAGGTGGTACGCACTCGGCAGTCTATGCCACCGAAGTTAGTTTGGAGGAATATCTCGCCTATACGACCGAAGAAACCGAAAAAATGGAAGTGATGCAGCTTGCTGCTGAACTGGACGGCAATGTAGAGCTCGCCATCAAGCATCTCTCAATGCAAAGGCGGGACAAAGTAAATCAATAGTCATTAACAATTTAAAATTTCAGAAACAATGAAAAAAGTAATGTATCTGGTGTGTACGGCACTGATGCTCGCCGTAGCACCGTCAGTAAAAGCCCAGTGGGTTGTAACCGACCCCGCAAATTTGGCTTCAGGGATTATCAACTCTGCGAACGAAATCATACAGACTTCTTCAACCGTGAGTAATGTGATAAAAAACTTCAACGAAGTGAAGAAAGTGTACGACCAGGGCAAGGAATACTACGACAAGCTGAAAGCCATCAACAACCTTGTGAAAGATGCCCGCAAGGTACAGCAAACGGTATTGTTGGTAGGCGATGTTTCGGAAATGTACGTGCAGAATTTTGGCAAGATGATGAACGACCCAAATTTCACACCGCAGGAATTGGTCGCTATCGGTAACGGTTATTCGGCATTGCTTAATGAAAGTACCGAACTGCTAAAAGAACTGAAGCAGATTATAACCTCTTCAAGCCTTTCGCTGAATGACAAAGAGCGTATGGATATTATTGACCGTGTGTACAAAGAGGTAAAGGATTACCACAGTCTTGTACGCTACTACACCAATAAGAACATTTCTGTAAGCTACCTAAGAGCGAAAAAGAAAAACGATGCCCAAAGAGTGCTTGAACTCTACGGAACTGCTAACCAAAAATACTGGTAAACTATGGAATGGGATAATCTTCACGAACTCCTGCGGTCGCTTTATGATGATATGATGCCGCTTGCAGGCGATATGGCGGCAGTAGCTAAGGGTTTGGCGGGATTGGGAGCATTGTTCTATGTGGCATTAAAGGTTTGGCAGGCTTTAAGCCGTGCCGAACCTATTGATATGTTCCCTTTGCTGCGCCCGTTCGCTTTGGGGCTTTGCATTATGTTCTTTCCGACTATCGTTTTGGGAACCATCAATGCGGTATTAAGCCCTGTGGTAGTAGGAACCCACCAAATACTCGAAGACCAGGTGCTTGACCTGAACAAGCTGCAACAGCAGAAAGACCAGTTGGAATACGAGGCAATGGTAAGGAACCCCGAAACCGCCTATATGGTATCAGACGAAGAGTTTGACAAAAAACTGGACGAACTGGGATGGTCGCCCTCCGACATTGGTACAATGGCGGGTATGTATATGGACAGGCAAGCCTACAAGATAGAGAAAGCCATAAAGGATTGGTTTCGCAATCTATTGGAAATACTCTTTCAGGCGGCGGCTTTGGTCATTGATACCATACGAACGTTTTTCCTGATAGTCCTCTCCATACTCGGACCAATAGCCTTTGCTATTTCCGTATGGGACGGATTTCAGTCTACGCTCACGCAATGGCTCACGAGGTACGTCAGCGTTTACCTGTGGCTTCCCGTTTCGGATTTGTTCAGCTCAATGTTGGCAAGAATACAATCCCTCATTTTAGAACGGGATATAGCAATGCTTGCCGACCCCACCTATATACCTGATACGAGCAATACCGTGTACATCATTTTTATGATTATCGGCATCATCGGGTACTTTACTATCCCGACAGTAACAGGTTGGGTAATCCAAGCCGGAGGCGCAGGAAACTTTACCCGCAATGTAAACTCCACAGCAATGAAAGCCGGAAACATCGCCGGAGCAGGCGCAGGCTCAACAGTTGGAAACATCGGCGGTAAACTGATGAATAAATAATCATTTATCATTCTAAAAAATGGAATTTAAAACGCTAAGAAATATCGAAAACAGCTTTAGGCAGATAAGATTATATGCCATTGTGTTTGCGGTTCTCTGCATTAGCGTGGTAGGTTACGCCGTATGGCGTTCCTACCGCTTTGCAGAAGAACAACGCCAAAAAATCTATGTACTGGATAACGGCAAATCCCTGATGCTTGCCTTGTCGCAGGATGCGAGCATCAACCGCCCGGTTGAAGCAAGGGAACACGTCAGGAGATTTCACGAACTGTTCTTTACGCTTGCACCCGACAAGAACGCTATTGAAAGCAATATGAAACGTGCGTTCAACCTTGCCGATAAAAGTGCTTTTGATTACTACAAAGACTTGTCGGAAAAGGGTTATTACAGCCGTATCATTTCGGGGAACGTACAGCAACGCATAGAGGTGGATAGTGTCGTGTGCAACTTCGACAACTACCCGTATGCAGTGCGTACCTATGCCAAACAGTTCATTATCCGGTCAAGCAACGTAACCAGGCGCAACTTGATTACTTCCTGCTATCTCGTCAACTCCGTTCGTTCCGACAACAATCCGCAGGGCTTCAATATTGAAAAATTTGCAGTCGTGGAAAATAAGGATATAGAGGTTATCGAACGCTAAAAAAACAATCTTATGGAAGCATTATCAGATTTAAGCACGTTCGCAAAAATCCTTACCGATAAAGGATATAATGGGTATTTCCATACGCAGGGTTCGTATGCCGGAAAGCTGAAAGACAGTATCAGCGAATACCTCGAAAGTTGCCAAAAAGGTGCAGATACTTTGCCTAAGCAGGACTTACTGCTGACAGGCTACCTGCAATGGTCAGGCGATGACAAGCCCCGTGTAGAATGCAGTATGTGGGTAAAGTACCTGAATGGCAAATTCTCATTGAGCCGTATGGAGGTAGCGAAGAAAGACGGCTTTGGGCAATTACTCAAAAAATCGGAACTGGCAAACCTGTCCGTAATGTCCGCACCCAAATTAACGGAAGCGGTCGCACTGGTTAACGATGCGCCGAAGCAACAGGCGGGTAAAAGTCCTAAGCGTTTCAAGCTGTAACACAGAAATAGTAAGGCTATGAAAAAATTAAGAGCAAATATGGACAGGTACTTTGACAAGCTGGACGAACGTTGGCGGGCGTTGCCCTTGCGCAAACAGCACCAATATACGCTGTACTTCTTTGTGGGTTATCTGCTGCTTACCGTAGCGGTCATTGGCAAAGTGATGTACGATACCTCAAAGTCCGGTAACGGTATGGTCATAGAGCATATCGAAAACCCTGTCCTTAAAAGTAAAAACCCTGCAAGGTTGCAGGATAGTGTATCAACAATTTTAAAAAATCAGATTTATGAAAGAAAATGAAAAAAGGGTCAGCTTTCTCGTTGAGGGAGAAGACCAAAACGGAGCATCAAATCTGCCGGATAATAAAAAGAGCAATAAGGATAAGCTCAAAAAGCCAATCATTTTCCTTTTGATGGGCGTGGTATTTCTCGGCTGTATGTACCTCATATTTAAACCGTCTAAAGATAAAAAGGCAGTTGAAAATATCGGGCTGAATGATGCTGTACCGCAGGCTACCGGAGCAGGGATGCCCGATGATAAAAGCAAGGCGTATGAGCAGGAAATGCTCGAACGCAAAGAGCAGGAAAAGCGCAATGCACTGACCACGCTTTCTGATTATTGGAATACTGAAGATACTGCATCTGCTGACAATGAAGAAAGTTTACCTGAAGAAGATGAAGAAAGCAACGGCTTTGGGGGTGGTGGCAGAAAATCGGGACGAAACGGAAATTCTGTATTGAACAGTTACCGTAATGCACAAAGCACGTTGGGTTCATTTTATCAGGACAACAATTCGGAAACAATGGAATTGCGTAAGCAAGTGGACGAACTAAAAGCAAAGTTGTCGGAAAAAGATGTGCCACCTGTGGCCACCGTTGACGACCAACTCAAATTAATGGAGAAATCCTATGAAATGGCAGCAAAGTATCTTCCGCAAAATGCCAATACCGGAAATGCTGATCCTGCCAATGGTGCAACTACTGGGGCTGCGGGTGCTAACCAAAAAGAGCAATTTGTATCGTTCACACCAACAAGAAAGAACATTGTATCAGCCTTGTACCGTGAACCGTCGGACAGTGCCTTTGCAGCCGATTGGAGCCAAACAAAAAACCGTGGGTTTTATACCGCAGGTTCAATTGAACAGGCGGTACAGCCTAAAAACAGCATCAAAGCCTGTGTACACGAAGCCCAAACGGTAGTTGGCGAAACAGGTGTGCGTTTACGCCTGTTAGAGCCTGCTAAAACTCCGCAGCGTACCATCCCCAAAGGAACGATTGTAACGGCTAATGCAAAATTTCAGAATGGCAGGTTGCAATTAAAAGTTACCTCCGTAGAACTGGAGGGCAACATTATCCCGGTAGATATTACCATTTACGATTTGGACGGGCAACAAGGTTTGTACGTTCCGTATTCGCCGGAAATGAATGCCCTTACTGAAATGGCGGGCAATATGAGCCAGACCGGAGGAACAAGCGTAATGCTCACGCAGAATGCCGGACAGCAGGTGGCGGCTGACCTTAGCCGTGGCGTGGTACAGGGTATTTCGGGCTATTTCGCCAAGAAAGTAAGAACGCCAAAGGTTACGCTGAAAGCAGGCTATCAGGTCTTCCTTGTATCTAAAAAATAATGTTGAACTCAAATAAATAAAACAATGAAAAATCATTTAAAAACCTTTTGGGCTATTGCTCTGATACTCGGCTTTGCCGTAACAACTTATGCACAGGATAGTGCAACTGCAAAAACACCGCTTGCATTGGGCAAGATAGAACCGTACCGTATGGAAGTTACCTACGATAAAACGTCGCACCTAATTTTCCCGACCGCCATTCGTTACGTGGATTTGGGCAGCGAATACCTGATTGCGGGGAAAGCCGAAGATGCGGAAAATGTTTTGCGTGTAAAAGCATCAGTAAGGGACTTTGAGCCTGAAACGAATTTCTCCGTTATCACGAATGACGGGCGTTTTTACAGCTTCAACGTGTATTACAGCTCCTACCCGGAGGCATTGAGCTACGACCTGCTCACAATGCAAAAAGCGGTGGATAAAGCCAACGGTAACGACGTGCTTTTCGAGGAACTGGGCAACAATTCGCCCTCACTGGCAGGCTTGTTACTGGAAACCATTTACAAGAAAGACAAGCGCATTGTAAAGCATATCGGGGCTAAAAGTTTCGGCATTCAGTTTATCCTGAAAGGGATTTACATACACAACGGCAAATACTATTTCCATACGGAATTGAGAAACCGTACCAATGTGCCTTTCGAGATTGATTTTATCAATTTCAAAGTCGTGGATAAAAAGGTAGCCAAACGCACCGTAGTCCAGGAACGCCCTTTAACTCCGTTGAGAACTTACAAGCCATTGGACGGTATTGCCGGAAAATCGACCGAACAAAATGTTTTCCTGTTAGACCAGTTTACCATTGCCGATGATAAGGTGTTGCTGATTGAGATTTTCGAGAAAAACGGCGGCAGGCATCAAACATTGCAGGTCGAAAATTCCGACCTAATCAAAGCCCGTTTGATTGACGATATGCACCTAAAATTTTAATAACCCTTTAAAGCAAGAATATGAAAAAGTGTATCTATACCGTGCTGTTTGTCCTGATAGGCATCACGGCTGCACAGGCACAAAGGATGCTGCCGAAGCAGAAGGGATTGGAAATAAGTGCAGGTGTATTGTCCAATGATAAGATTGGCAATGATTACTACATCAGCGCAGCAATGACCATAAACGGTAAAAATGGTAATTACCAGCTTTGGGCGTTGGAATATACCCACCAGTACCACGATTACAAAGACCTGCGCATACCGCAGGAAACCTATTCCACAGAGGGCGGTTACAGCTTCTTTTTGTTGGGAGATGCCCGTAAGAACATTACGCTGAATTTCGCCGTAACGGGCGTGGTCGGTTACGAAGCCATCAACCGGGGCGAAGCGATGCTGTACGACGGTGCGAAAATATTGAGCGAAGATAATTTTATCTACGGAGCAGGCGGTCGCCTCATTTTTGAAACCTACCTGTCCGACCGTTTTGTATTAGTCCTACAAGGGCGTACAAAAGTTTTGTGGGGGACGGATCTGGAACAGTTCCGTCCATCCGCAGGTGTGGGATTAAAGTTTAACTTTTAAAACGTAAAACAATGATAGCAATATTCAATAAATTCAGAATAGGATTACTGCCGATATACGTATTGCTGGCAATCCTCACAGCTTCGGTTTCTTTGGTATCTTGTAGCAAAGATGATGAACTTGAAATACAGAACGATTTTCCTTTCGAGGTAAACGTGATGCCAGTACCCAAAGATGTTGCCAACGGACAGACCGTAGAAATACGTATTACCATACAGCGTACAGGCAATTACAGCAACACGCAATATTTTCTCCGTTACTTCCAGTTTGATGGACAGGGAACATTGCAATACTACAATGAACCGCCGTATCAGCCCAATGACCTGTATCAATTACCAACGGAGCAGTTCAGGTTGTATTACACTTCAACATCTGCCGTATCACAGTCCTTTGATGTTTGGATTTCGGACAGTTTCGGGAATGAAAAGCAGATAACTTTTCAATTTAACAGTAGCGATTAAAAGTAGTATGTCGTTTCATAAAAACGGCTTATCTGATTGGTAAGCCGTTTTCGCATTATGTACACGTCGTTTACAGGGTGAAACAAATATTTTTCGTAAATTCAAACAGTGGAAATAAAGTGTTTTTGTTATGGTCGCATCATTGGTTATAGGTATCATATTTTTGGTTGCAGGCTTGGGACTTCGTTACTGGATTAACCGGAGAAAGTTTTACAGGCGCAGCCCTATGGGAGCAGAGGGTTTCTCATCTTATGAAAGTTCGGTTTTCATTAAATTGATTGAAAGGGTTGGTAAATGGATAGCTTACGCACTGATTATTTTCGGGCTGTTATCGCTGTGGGTTTACTCCCGTGAGAAAAAGGAAAAATCATCCCCGAACACAGAAATACAAAATCCACGATAGTGATGGTTGATTTTCTGTAAACAAATAAAACGACAATAATAAATGAACACAATTTTCCTGACACCATATACATTAATTGAGAACACGGACTATCCAACTGATACCAAAATTGTTATTAGAGCATCGGACTTTGAAAATGTGTTATTTCAAGATGGAAGAATAACATTTAGCTTCATTAACTGTCGTTTTAAAAAATTAGAAATTGAGAACAGTGATACAATTGAGTTTAAAGATATAAGCATTCAGTTTATTGGCTGTTATATAGAAGAAATTACGGTTGAAAATATCATAACAACAAATCTTTCAATCTTCTTTGGAAGTTCAATACTACAAGGACGGATTAAAAACAGCAACTTATTAAGTGTAACAGTTAATAATTGCTTTTTGAACAATTCATTATTTCTACTTGACTTAAAGATAGCTGTAGTGTCATTTACCGTAGAAAATATATATCCCGTCAGGTGGAAGAGGCTACTTAAATCAGTCAATACTACACTTGAAAATTTACTTTTGGAAAAACAGTCATTTTATATTTATGACTGCAAAGAAATAGTATTCAATTTCAATGAAAATTCAACCGATAAGATTGGACTTTACAAAAGACCACATTCTAATAATATCGAAAATAAAATTGGCTACTTTCCGAGCGAAGCAGAAAAGAAAAATTTTAAGGTCAGTTTAAATATTCAATATTCTGCGGATAAAGAACATAAATTGACAAAAGTTATTAATGCTAAACTATTAGCATTATCTATGAGTGGATATTCAACCGGAGAGGTATTAGTTGAAAATTGCAAAATAGATAGTTGGTATATCAGAAACTTTTCTGCACAGTTAGGCAGTAATTTTTATGATATAAAACCATTCAGAAAAGAAACGGAAGAAACCAAATTAGAGATACATAAATCCAATCTTGATAAAGTTTGGTTTGACAACGTATCATTTGATGGATATTCAACTATATCTCTATACAGAAATAAATTTGGGCAAACTACATTAACTGCCTGTGATTTTCCAACCACGTACAAAGGATTTGACAAAATACAGACTATTGAAAACATTCATTATCCAGATAAAAAGGATAATAATTATTTCAAGACACGCTATGAAATTTTTGTTCAATTTAAAAAACAACTTGAAGCATCAGGAAACTTCTACGAAGCTCAAAAATTTCAAGCTATATCTAACGAAGCCCTTAAAAACATTGAGAATTTGCCATATTGGGATAGACTAATATTAAAAGTTAACAGCCTATCAAACAATCACGGATTATCAATAAAAGAACCGTTTATTGCAACAATAGCGATTTCAGTTGTCTTTTACGTTTTGTATTTATGGAGCTTGGGAAGAATTTTTAATTGCAGTGATGTTGATTGGAATTTAGTTGGTTATTACTTCTCATTTTTGGACATAACACATAGGTCAGACTTTTTGGTTAACAAAACTGAACTCAATGGTTTTTCTCTGACTATTGACTATTTTAATAAAATCCTTGTTGGATTTTTAATCTACCAATTCATTGCTGCTTTCAGAAAGTACGGAAAAAGTAAAGTCTAAGTTTACAGCAAATTTTAGGAACATAATAATTGCAATGACGGTATTGAAAAAATCGGATAGCTCGAAAGGTTATCCTTTTTTATTGCGTAAACCGCCAAACACTACCTCTCAAAGCCAAACCCTGCAACATTCCCTATCACTACTACAAGCCTTTATAAATTCGACTTCCACAGAAAAAATGAGCAGATTATGGAAGTTATCGCAATACAAAAGTCCGCATTGGACGGAATGAATAATGGGCTACGGGAACTTTTGGAACTGACCGAAAATGCCACGAGAAAATACACGCCTATTTTCAAAGAAGAGAAGTGGCTCGATAACCAAGAAGTATGTTTGATGATGAACATAACCAAACGGACTTTGCAGACCTACAAGGACAAAGGCTTATTGCCCTATTCCCGACTAAACCGTAAGAATTATTATAAACGCTCGGACGTGCAGGCTTTGCTCGAAGCCGGACAGCCGTACAATACTACCGAAAATGGATTTATTCACGAATGACAATGAAGAAATCATTGTCCATCAGGAAATGATAACGCAACTAAGAAACCGTATCGAAAGCATATTGAAAAACTACCGCCCTGTAATGAACGGCGAAATATACCTTTCGGGCGAAGATGTGTGTAAGTTGCTCCATATCAGCAAACGGACTTTACAGCAATATCGTGATGATAATATCCTGCCGTATATACAAATAGGCGGTAAGATTATTTACAAGGAAAGCGATATTCTGACAATACTGGAACAGAATTATATTTCACATAAAGCAGTTTTACCGTAACCTTTTTGTATTATATGCTATCAAAAAGGAAAGAGTTCAGTATCTTTGTTATCGAAAATATAGAAAATACTTAAAGTGTTTTTGCTTTAAGTCCCACATTGAAAACTGGTAATTTTTAAGACAACGGGACAGATAAGTAGGAACGCTCACGTCATAGGCGTGGGCGCTCGCTTATTCGTTGTCGGGTATACCAGTGCCTCAATGTCGGTAAGTGTAGTTTGCCTGCGCCTTCTTTTTTGTGCGGGGCTACATCAACACAAAAAAGGTATGATATGGAAACTGGTACAGCACAACAAAGAATTACTCTTGCCTTTATCAATGATAACAGTCCGATTTTGGATTTGACCTGTGATAACCTCGTTGCTTCAGGGCTTGAAGTATTATTTCGTTCGGAAAACATTGAAGACGGATTATCTCAATTATCAGCATTAAAAGAGCTTCCCAAAGTTTGTATTATAGACCTTGATTTTTACAACAAGAATGTGCTTGAGCAGCTTCAAAAATTAAGAACGCAATATCCAACCATTAAGCTGATTGCCCATAGCGATATTGATACAGAAAAAACAGTAAAATCTCTTTTAGAGATTGGTTTTGCAGGTTATCTGCTTATTGGCAGCGATGCAGATGATTTTAGAAAAGCCATTGAAGTAGCGACCAAGTAACTATTAGCAATCATTTTCGTATCCGAATTTCAATGATAAATTTTATTAAATTTCATATATAATACCGACAATCTTATTATTATCTAATGTAATTGTCATTTGTTCATATTTAAGATTGAACTTACTTCCTTTGTCAACTGAAGAAGGAAAATATTTTACACCAATAGTGACATTGGGCAAATTAAAATTCCAAGATGACCTAATTTTAAAATCCTTGCCGCATAATTCTTGTTCGGAAGAACTAAGGTATTCTTTGAATTTTGAAATTCCTTCGACTTCAAAAATGGTTTTCCAATTCTTACGTTTCTCAAAAATTATTTGTTCGTCAAGATGTTTCAGAATATTACTTTCATCGGAGCTATTACAAGCATTTATAAAATCACGGATGATTTTTCGAGGTAGCTTTTGAATTTCTCTGATTTCTTTCTTTTTGTTTTCAAGATATATGTTAAAATCGTTTTCTACAACATCAGATATTTTGTAAAATCCCCATTGGAAAGCCTCTTGAGGAGATTTGTAAAGTTTATCTTTTAAAATTTCAGCATTGCCATCCTCATTTTTTGTTTTGAAGTCATCTAACAACAAAAAACCTTTTTCATCGGTGGTTTTGTTAATGCCATCCACAATATTAATAAAGTAATATTCCTCTTTGTCTTCAAATAAAACTTTGATTTTAGGGCTGAATTTTTCAGGTTTGCTTGCTGAGGTTTTTACAAGATATTTCGTTTCATTTAATGGATTTTCAATCTGTCTTCCCCAACCATCAGTCGATAATTCAGACTGGTATCTCATTATTTGAATTCTTATTTCTTTTCGCCCTTTTTCAAGGTTTTTAGTAAATTCATATCCTGGGAAACTATTGAGAATTGCTGTATCCAATTCCCATTCTTCATAATCGCTCGTGAAATTTATTTGATAACTAAATTCATATTCTCGTATGTAAATTGGAAATTGAAATTTGTTTTCGATAATTTTTTGTAATGAATATCCGTAATTTATCATAACTTTTGTATATTTGTAGTAATCAAACAATTAGATATGAATTTATTCAGTTTTTCAGCACATTTTGGGACA
>NZ_JADQBD010000028.1:0-35468 GCF_017808115.1 Chryseobacterium sp. RR2-3-20
CTTCTGTCCCAAAATGTGCTGAAAAACTGAATAAATTCATATCTAATTGTTTGATTACTACAAATATACAAAAGTTATGATAAATTACGGATATTCATATTAATTTTATAGATAAACTTTGAGATAAATAAAGTTACTTTTATTCTTCAACAAAATTTTTAGCCGGCTGTTTATCTGTAATTTTACCATTTTCGATAATCAAAACAAATGGATTACTTCTCGCAATGGTTTTAATAGCTGTACCGTCCATCATTGCATTCTTAATTGTTTTAAATGTATCTGGCATGGTAGAAACGCCATAAATAACAGTAGCATTTTGCGTTTTTACCTTATTTTCTATTTTAGCTAAAAGCTCTTTAGAAACTTCTTTTGGATGATAAGAAAATACCAGAACCGCTTTGGGAGCATTAATAACTTCTGCTGTTACGTCCTGACCGGTTGGATCTTCAATTTTAAATTTAGAAATTTCAGATTTATAGCCTTCTTTTACGAGTACAGATTCATTTTTACCTTCTTCTGTTTTCCACGGGGTTCCTTCTTCCCAATATTTAGATTCCTTCACATAATCGTCCTGATTAATACGGATTACCTCGCCCATTTTTGTGTTTTTTAAAGAATAAAAAGTTTTGTATTCTGAAGGGTTCTTGTTTATTTTTTCTTTTTCCGCCTTCAAATCTGTTCCGATTTTATAATCTCTGAAATCAATAATCGGTTCATTGATAATACCTTGAGCCATTACAAAAATCATCAATCCAACAAAAACTCCGAAAAAAGCAGACTTCAATTTGTTGCTTTTAGGTTTCTCGCTGTAGCTGTAAGGATCGTCTTTACTGCAAAATTCTTTTTTGTAGAGAACGAATAAAATAATAAGCCCTGCTAAAAGAACAATATCTTTAATAAAGCTTTGCCAAGGTGTAAATTTTATGGCATCACCAAAACATCCGCAATCTGTAACAACGTTATAATAAGCCGAATAAAACGTAAGGAATCCGAAGAAAACACACAATGCAATGAGTGCAGAAATTGTGAACTTCAGTTTAAATTTTAAAAGCAGCATTACACCTAAAAGAAGTTCTAAAACCACTACAATTACAGAAAATATTAAAGCAAATTTTTCCAAAAACGGCATATTGAAAACGCTCGGAGAAAAATACTCTTCCATTTTGAAAGAAAACCCTACCAAATCGACCGCTTTTACGAAGCCGGAAAGGATAAAGATAACTGCAATAACGAATCGTAGTAAATTTTTAATCATTTTTTTTAATCTTTTAAAGTTGTTTTTGATGATTTTGCTCGGAAAATTTTATTAAACAGAACACGGCATAATTCAGCATATCAAAATAATTGGCATCCAAACCTTCCGAAACGAGTGTTTTACCTTGGTTATCTTCTATCTGTTTGGTTCTTAAAACTTTTTGATAAATTAAATCGGTAATTGAAGAAATTCTCATATCTCTCCAGGCTTCACCATAATCGTGGTTTTTCTTTTCCATTAAGGCGTGTGCTTTAGAAGCATACTCGTCGTAAAGCTTTAAGATTTCTACTTTATTTTCATTAAAATCATCGGAAAGACCTTTTTCTAACTGAATTAAACCAATAATTGAATAATTAACGATAGCCACAAATTCCCCTTCTTCGCTTTCGTCGATCATTTTAACATCAGTCATCTGTAAAGTACGTATTCGATTGACTTTAATATAAATCTGATCGGTAATTGAACTTGGACGTAAAACCCGCCACGCAGCACCATAATCCTGCAGTTTTTTACTGAATAAATCCCTACATTCTGAGATAACATTACCAAACTGCTCTGAAGTTTTGTTCATAAATTTCCTTAATCTTTCAAAGATACAAATTTTTGTTTTTCGAGATTGTTTATCAGCTCTAGAGTTTCGATTGCAGAATAATTTTGAAGCGTTTTATATAAAGTTTTACAAGCTAAAAACTAATTTTTTTTTAATCTTTTAGTTATGGTTTATTTCAAAATATGCAATGGATGATCGTTTTATCAACTTTTAGTTTAATTTTGTATCATTCATAAAATCATCAGAACTGATGCTTCACAACAACTCATCTTTTTTCTCTCCCGATTCTCCTGTACACTCTATAAACTGCAACGGAAGACTTATCGAACTGGATACGCCGAAGATTATGGGAATCCTCAACATTACGCCGGATTCTTTTTCAGACGGCGGCAAATTTAACAACGAAAAATCTGCTCTTCTGCATACCGAGAAATTATTGAATGAAGGTGCCGAAATTATTGATATTGGAGCACAGTCTACAAGACCTCATGCAGAATTTCTTTCGGCTAAAGAAGAAATAAGAAGAATAGGCAAAATAATTTCAGAAATAAAAAGAAATTTCCCCGAAACACTACTTTCTTTAGATACATTTTATGCTGAAACTGTACAGTTTGGCTATGATGAGGGGATCGACATTATTAATGATATTTCTGGCGGACAATATGATGAAAACATGCTGAATGCGGTAGCAGAAACTCGACTTCCCTATATTTTGATGCACATTAATTCTACTTATGAATCTATGCACGAAAAAATTAATTTTACCGATATTACATTATCAATCAACCAATATTTCAGCAAAAAAATACAGGAACTAAGAAAAAAAGGCATTAAAGATATTATTCTGGATCCTGGTTTTGGATTTGGAAAAACCGTGGAAGACCAAATGAAAATGATTGATGAAATCCGATTTCTAGGATTTGGACAATATCCTTTACTGATAGGAATTTCCAGAAAATCTTTCATTTATAAACCTCTTGGAAAATCGCCTTTAGACATTAATCAGGAAACCCAAAAACTGCATTTAAAAGTATTGCAGCAGGGTGCAAAAATATTAAGAGTTCATGATGTTGCAGAAGCAAAGAAAACTGTTGATGAGTTTTTAATAAACCGCTAAAAAAACCTCCTAATTTCATCAATCAGGAGGCAAATTTATTTTTAAAAACCTAGTAATTTCAGCTTAAACTGAATGGCAAAATTATCTTTGAATTTGGTCGTATTATAATAACCAACTCTATAAAAGAATCCCAAATTGAACTGTGTGGAAAGGAAATTGTTCCACTCTAAACCTACTTCATTATAAAGATGGTTTAATTTTTTGAAATCGAACTGATGAAATTCAGGGTTTTTCATATCGCCAATTGTTCCTCGGTAAATAATATCAAAACTCGATACATTTTTACCAAAACTTTTAAAGTACCAAGGAAGTCTGTGCGTAAGATAAGCTCCCACAAATTTATCGTTATAATATTTTCCGCCTTCCATTGTAGCGAAGCCTAAATACGAAGTGAGGTTAAAATTAAGCCCTCCGTTTCCTTTGCCCAAACCATTCATGGTAAAATTCTTCCAAATGGGTGCATCTCCAAAAACAATTCCTCCGTAAGCACGCAAACCGGTAACACCTAATTTAGTTTTAAAATTGTGCACCAACAAAGCGTCTAGCCTACTGAAATTAAAATCGCCATCTAAAGATTTGAAACCCTGCTCATAATTGAAATAAAATTCGGGGAAATTTTGCTCGTAGGTAAACTTTCCATTTTCAGTCATGATATTTTTCGAATTTGGAGAGTATTTTAGGGTAATTGTAGACGAAGTAACATCAAATGTATTTCCTAAGCCTTTGTAGCTGTAATCGAATTTAGCATCTTCTTCGGATTTTCTTGCAGATACATTTACTGTTAATCCGTTTGTAATGTCATTTTCATAACTCACTGCAAAACCTTTGTATCCGTAAAAAACACCATTATTTAACGAAACTCCGGAATTCATAATCATCATTCTGAAATTCCAGAGATTTTCTGAAAATCTCCCCGCTGCATTTACATCATCAAAATACTCTACTCTGAAGAAAGAATTTTTCTTTGTAGTGGTACGAATGTCTACACCCGCTCCAAATTTGAATTGTTTATCGTAAATTCCATAGGCAAAATAAGCATCCGGAGAAATATATCTGCTGAATTTTTCGTTGAGTTTGGCTCCTAAACCTAATCTGAAATGTTCGTATTTATTATAACCCACAATTTTTGAAAGATCGAAATCTACCATTCCGAGTCTGAGTTTCCCTTTTAATAAACCAGCCAAAGCTTTCACTTTATTGTCAAGATTATATTTGTTGCTCAGACTGTCTATTTTCAAATAGGTAGTTTGCTCTCTTCCTGTTAAACTATCTGTTCTTTACTTGTCTATTAGACTGCCGTCAGAATTATTCACCTCCATGCTGTAACCTCTGAAATCCTGACGTTTTTCTTCAATTGGAGTTTTAAAATCGAAATAATCTGCAGTAACAAAAGCGTAGGTTCCGAATTTGCTTCTGGTCTTTTTTTCTTCTTCTTTCTGTTCTTTAGTTTTATTTTTATCTGAATCGCTGGTATTGGAAAACGTTGTGGAAGCCAATTTTATCTTGTAATTCTCCTTAACCAAAAACCATTTATTATCGAATGGTTTCCAAATACTGGTTATACTGCCTTCGCTTTTAATTTTGCTGTTGCTTACAATCTTTTTCAGAGCATAAGTATCTTTATCTACATAAATATATCCATTGAATTTTGTCTTATTAGCCGATTGTTTATAACCAACCTCCCGAAATCGGATTACATAATTTTCTCTCCCGTCTATTTCTATAGAATCTGTTAAAAAATAACGGTAAAGATTTCTGTTTTCTTCTTTTATTTCTTTGGGAATCTGATTTCTGTTGGAACGAAATGCCATCAACTCGTAAATAGGTTCTTTAAGACCAGCAATTTTATTATCTAAAACAATGGTTTTTTCTCCATATTTTTTAGAATACAAATTTTCCAGAGCCCTTTCCCATAAAAACATTTTGCTGCTTCCCATAAGCTTCATCAATCCGACCGATTGCAGAGAATCTTTCATTTCCTGCTTTTTCATGGGTTGTTGAGGAAGTTTTTTAAGAGAATCGATTCGGTTGCCGATGTAATTGTTGTACGCTTTTATACTATCCTCATCAAAATCCAAAGAAATTTTTTCATACGATTTGTATGAATAAGAATCTAAACTCTTTGGTGAATTTTCTTGATAATTTTCATTGATTTTTCTGAGAATTTCTAAAGCTTTCGGATCGCTTTTATCCTGTAAAACAACACTTTGAATTTCTCGCGTTTTTACATCGGTTTTGGTAAGAAAAACCTCCATCAGTTTATCGGTTACTACATCTTCTTCGTAAAATCCTTTTGCAGTAACTTCTACTTTGCTACATTTTGTATTGAAAATAAGAGTTCCGGAATGATCCGTTCTTCCTAATACCTGATTTTTGCAGGAAATTTCTGCTCCATGAATTGCAGTGTCATCTGCCGCATTTTTCACAATAATTTTAGATTGCGAAAAAGCATAACAGAAAGAAAAAGAGAAAACAATAATAAAAATATTCTTCATAAATGTAACATGGTTTTAGATCGGGAAAATTCGTTTGTCTAAAAGTTTCCTCAGACAAAAAAAGTGCCGTAAATTATCCCATATTACAATATTACATTATTTTTAATTCTGGCTTGCCATTTTATCTGCAAACTCTTTAGAAAATTGTTTTCTATCTTCCTCGAGTTTTTCAGCATTTACCGGAAGAATATAATTGAAGAGAATTTTCTCTTCGTTATCCAAAAAAATAATTTCTTTTTCTTCTCCGTCTATCATCTGAGCAAATACAGACCACATAGAAGTATCTTTAAGCTTCAATAATTCAAAAAACTGTTCGGCTTTTATTTCAATTGTTTTCATTTTTCAATATTTAATTTTTTAAAATTCCAGAAGTTTAAGCTTAAACTGTACCGCAAAGTTTTGTTTAAAATTGTGAGTGGTATAATATCCCACACGGTAGAAAAAACCGAGATTGAAATAAGATGATAAAAAATTATTCCACTCCAATCCTACTTCCTGATAGAGATGATCGAGTTTTTTAAATCTGAAATCGTGGTAATGCGGGTGTTTCATGTCTCCGATGGTTCCACGAAGAACAAAATCAAAACTGGAAACATTCTGACCAATACTTTTGAAATACCACGGTATTTTATGGGTTAAATAATACGCTATAAAACGGTCGTTATAAAATTTCCCGCCTTCTAAAGTTGCAAAACCGAGATATGAAGTAAGATTGAAATTAATATCTCGGCTTGGAGAAGCCAGACCATTCATGGTAAAATGTTTCCAAATCGGAGCTTCACCCAAAACCAAACCACCATATAAACGGACCCCCGTTTTTCCTAATATATTCTGAAAATTATGTGCAAACAAAGCATCAAAACGGATATAATTAAAATCGCCTCCAAAAACTTTCATACTTTGCTCGTAGTTGAAATACAGTTCCGGATATTTCTGGTCGATCTGAGATTTCCCCTGCGGCGTCATGATATTGGTAGAATTGGGAGAATATTTCAGAGTAATTAACGTATTGAAATTTTCGAAAGCATCTCCTTTTCCGCGAAAATTATAATCGAATTGTGCTGTTTCTACATTTCTTCTGACTGCAAAAGCTAAGGTTAATGCATTACTAATGTCATTAAGATAAGATAATGAAACTCCTTTGTAGCGGTAAAATTTATCGTTATTAATGTTGTTTCCATAATTCATCATCTTCATTCTGAACGTCCAGAGTCTGCGGTAGAATTCGCCAGAAGCACTTACATCATCATAATATTCTATTCTGAAAAAGTTATTTTTTTCCAGAGAAACTTTCATATCCACTCCGATTCCGTATTTCCAACGCTGGTCTTTTAAACCATACGCAAAATAATAATCGGGAGAAAAATAGGCTTCGAAAGTTTCATTAAGTTTGCCTTTTAAACCCAATCGGAACCCTTCGGATAAGTTATAATTAACAATTTCGCCAATATCAAAATCGAAACTTCCCATTCTGACCTGACCGTTGATTAATCCTGTAAGAATTCTGGCTTTTCGGTCTACATTATACAATTTCCCGATGCTGTCTATGGTAGAATAAGTTTGAATTTCCCTTAACGAAAGAGGTTCATCCCGATAAAGATTCAAGGTATTTCCCGAGGTATTTTTTACTGAAAAGGTATACCCGTTAAAATCTCCTTTGTTTTCTTCTATGGGTGATTCGTAATTAAAATATTTCGAATTGAGAAACACATACGTTCCGAAATTCCTTTTCTCTTCACGATTTTCTTCGCGATCTGTAAATTCTTCACCTAATTTCAGTCTGCTGAGTCTTAATTTAAGATTTTCTTCTGCCAGAAACCATTTTCCTGCATAAAAATTCCATGTACTGATGATATGACCTTCATCTTTTTCTTTACTGATGCTCTCAATTTTTTTTATTCCGAATGTTTCTGCATCAATATAAATAGCACCGCTGAATTTTCTTCTTTTCATCGGTTTTTTGTAATTCGCTTCCCTAAAACGAATGACATACGTATCTCTATGATCTATCTGAATGCTGTCTGTAAGGAAAAAGCGATATAAACCACGGTTTTCCTGCTTAATCTGATCCGGAATTTTGTTTCGGTTGCTCTGTAAAGCAATCAGTTCGTATATAGGCTGCTTTAACCCGGATATTTTATTATCCAGAATTGTAATTTTCTCACCATATTTTTGGGAAAACAAAAATCTCTGAGCTCTCTCCCAAAGAAAAAGTTTACTTTTTTCAAGAATTCGGCGCGACGATAGATTATTAATACTGTCTCCTTTATTTTTTTTCTTTAAAAACCCAAAATTTCCGTTAAAAAGATCTCGATATGCAGAAATACTGTCCTGATCGATATCTACAGATAATTTTTCGTAAGATTTATAGCTGTAAGAATCTAAACTTTCCGGGGAATTGCTTTTGAACAACCGTTCTACTTTTCTTAAAATTTCCAGCGCTTTGGGATCGCTTTTATCGTTAAGAATAACCGCTTCGATATCGTTAATTTTATATGAAGCTTTAATTAAGGAAACTTTTATAAATTTTTCTACTACTGCGTTTTCCGTATAAAATCCATCCGCTCTTATTTCTATATTTTTGCATGAGGGTTTAAATTCTAAAAATCCATAATGATCTGTTTTGCCTAAAACAACATTATTACAAAGAATTTCTGCATCCGGAATAGGAGTATGATTTGCTTCATTAAATACCATAATCTTTGATTGCGAAAAACCAAAAACATACAGCAAAAACAAAACAAAACTCAGAATTTTTTTCATAGGAAAAACCTGCCCAAAATTACAGATAATTTTCTGTTTCAGAAAGCTGAATTCTATGTCTTTATCAATATCAATAGTTGCTACTTTTTATCATCAAGCGCCTTCAAAAATTCAATTACATCGTCCATTTCCGTGTCGGTAAGGTGAAGTGGAGTATCCGAAAGCGTTTGATTTTCAATTTTAAATCCAAAACCAACACCTCCTCCTTTATTATAAAATTCCATTACCTGCTTTAAAGTTTTATATCCTCCGTTATGCATGTAAGGACCTGTTTTATTGATGTTTCTGAGTGTTGGTGTCTTGAATGAATTTTGTAAAAATGCTACCGTTTCATGGAATTTCCCTCTTCCCGGATCGCGGTCTAATTTTTTATTACTGAAATTTTCTGCAACACCCAAAACTTCCTGTTCTGTTTTTTTGTAATCCGGAGGAACAGTTCCATTGAAAAGCGGAAGAAAATGACAAATTGCACATTGGGCTTTTCCCATAAATAAGTTGAATCCTTTTTTCTGTCTTTCAGACATTGCATTATTATTCCCTCTCATATACTCATCAAAATCTGAACTGAACGTGGCAAGTGATCTTATATAAGTTGCCAAAACATTCTGAAGCTGCCAAACCTGAGCCTTCTGAGAACCAAAAATCCTCTTAAAATCTGAATTGTATTTTTTATTGTTATTTATTTTGGCAATAATTACATTTAGGTCGCCGTGCATTTCTTCTTTATTGGTAATTACATCGGAACTCTGCCGTTCGAGATCGTCTTTTCTCATATCCCAAAACTGACCGTGCTGAAATGCTGAATAATTAAGCGAAGGTGTATTTCTTACCAATGCGACATTCTGTAAAGACATCGATTTTTCTTTTCCGTCTGTAAACGCTTTTTCGGCAACATGACAGGTAGAACAGCTTCTTGTACTGTTGTTGGATAAAATAGGGTCATAAAAAAGTTCTTTTCCCAATTCTGTTTTCTGCGGAGTCATTGTATATTCTTTTCCCGCTGTAAATGCATTGGCGTCGAAAGCATTTTTCGAATAAAAAGTAGCAGCATTTTTGCGGAGTACCGTGGTAACTTCCACTTCAGGAATACGCTCTTCTTTTCGGAACTGAAGAAGAGTTTCAGAAATTTTATTTAAGTAAGAAGGAATAAACACTACATAATTGAATGTTATTTTATCGGAATTCTGCTTCAGTACATTAATTGCCGCGTCGATTTGTGTACTTAGTGTTGTATAAGAATTGTGTTTAGATTTTTCTGTTGAAATTTGGCTTAAAACTTTTTTAACAGACTCCATCGCATAAGGCATTTCCTGTAGAAAAGCTCCGGAAATCGGAGTATCAAAACCTGCAATTCCCAGACTTGAAATTCTAAAAACTTCCTGTCTCAAAGCATCAAAAACCTGATCTTTTCCTATGCTTATCGCCAGAAAATTGGTTTTAATGGTATTGCTTTTATTCAGAAGTTTTTTCAGAAGTCTTATTACTTCATCTTTGTTAGATGGTTCATATGGATATAAAAGTTCCTCTAAAGCCTGTAATCCTTCAGGTTCTATCTCGGTATGCTCCGACATTTCTATTTCTGGAAGTGCAGCTCCGTTAATAAATCTTGCAGAATGGGGAAGAAAATACTCTACAGCCCATTCCATTTTTTTGTACGTTTTTCTTAGATTTCCAAATTTTTCCTGCAACGTTTTTTCTGTAGCATTATGAGAAACCAAATCAATAAGATTATTGGTCTGTTGCAGAAAATCATTATTATTCTTTAAAATTTCATTTTTTACATCCGTAAGCGAATTTACAGGAGGAATTTCGTTCTTTTTACACTGTAAAATGCCAAAAAATAAAAATACAATGAAAAGAAATACCAAGAGCGGATATTTCAGGATTAATTTCATAGGAAACAGAATATATAAAAAAGCATCAACAGAGATTTCTATTGATACTTTTTTAGGTTATTAAAGATTAGTATTATTTCTGTACGTTTCTGATGATTACAATCTGCCCGCCTTCTTTGTTGGTATTTACGCCCGCTCCATCTGCATTTTTAAATGCATCTTTTTGCCAAGTATGAGAGTGAATATTTACCGCAAAAGTATTCGGAACCCCAATGATATCTGAAATATCTATCATTGCACCAAATTCCCAAGAACCCAATTTCGTTAAATTACCAGACTGGTTGTATGCAGTTTGCCAAGCAGCATCGTTTCTGTTGTGTTTCATATTAAGCCAAGGCTTATACTGTTTTGTTCCGATATTCAGCTGCCAAATGTATGAATCGTGATTGGCTGCAGAATAGTAAGAATCTCCATCTTCCTGAATGTAAACATAATTTTCGGTTACACAAAGGTTATCGGGATTAATTAAATTATTTCCAGGATTAGAATCTCCTTCTGCAACAACTTCCAGTTTTCCTGCAAGCATATTGTTTTCGTTAAGAACAAGCTTGTAAACTCTTCCCCACATGGTAAGTCCCGGTTTTGGATTTACACCATCCGAAGATTCTCCAGTTGCTGTAAAATAAATTTCTCTACCCTTTCCTGCTCCTTTTCTGTAATCTACATCTTCCACTCTCGAAAAACGGATGGCATTAAGATCCATATTTTTTTGGTTAATCTGGGCTCCTGTAAGATTTTTAGCATTGCTAATTTCTACAAATTCTACATCATACTGAGAACCTTTTACCATATCTGTCTCCGTATAATTGTTGTTGGTTCTTTTTAAAGAATAAAGTTTTCCGTTGTCTAGATCTCCCTGTGTATTCGAAACATACATCAAAAGCTGACCTGCTGATTGATGAGAAGTAGAATAAGACTGATCTTCGCCAATCATAATATATGTTTTACCACCAGAAATATCTTTAGGAAGAGGAACTGCATTTTCCATAGAAGCTTTTCCTAAAGCCGGTTTTACTCTTGTTTTATCTGAAGCCTGAGAAACAGGTGCCAAAGGATTAAGAGCATGTACCATACTTTCTTCGCCGGATTCTCCTGCTGTAAGAAATGCATCGAAGCCATGTTCTTTCTGTGTTGCCAATGTTGCAGAACACAATCTTGTCATCCCACCAATTCCGTTAAGAATATATTCACCTTTTACAGGTTTGAAAGTTTTGTCTAAATATACTCTGGAAACAGACTGGGTAATTTCGTGGTTGGTAATCATCAGATACCCATTAGAATTAGGATCTTTCATAATTCCCATTCCGTCTGGCTGTCCTGCAAAAACAAAGTTCGGACTTTGAGAAAGCACATCAGAGCTTGAAATAAGCGTTGTAATGTTCAAATTCTCGAAACCAGGCATTCCGTATACAAATGCAGGTTCTTTAGAAAAATTTTCGATTTTCACATCGCTGTTTACCGGAGTTTCGGTTGTTTCTACATCGTCTTTACAGCTCTGCGCAAGTGCTGCAAATAAAAATAACGCACCAATAGATCTTTCAATTTTCATAATATATTTTTATAGTTTATCTGTTTGCAAAACTATAAGTCTATTGTTAACTGCACTTTAATAACAGCAAAACTGCAATTAACTTTATTTGAATAATGAAAGTTAATTGTTAATTAAAAGAGAACTTTAAAGTATTTCCCAAAAAAAATAGAAATTCAAAATCATTGAATTTCTATTTTTAGAGTATATGGGGCAAAGTTTAATTCAGTAGATTAAATCTTAGTTTAACCCCAAAATTTTCTTTAAATACAGGGGTCTGATAATATCCAAGTCTATAAGAGAATCCAAGTCCGAAATTTCTTCCCAGAAAACGGTTCCAGATTATTCCAGCTTCCTGATAATAGTGATCTAAAGGAATAAAATCGAACTGATGATCTCCTCTGTTTTTGAAATTACCAATTGCCGACTGATATTCCAGTTCGATATTGGAGTATCTTTTGCCAATGGTTCTGAATCTGAAAGGTAAATACTGAGAAATTTTAAATGCTACAAATTTGTCTGCAAAATAAGTCCCCGAAGGCATGGTCGCAAAACCAAAATTAGACGGTGTACTTACGCTGGAAAACCAATGCTCTAAACCTCTTTCAGTTTGGCCTGCAATTTCAAAATTTTTCCAGATAGGCGCAGTTCCTGAAGAAATTCCGCCTAAAAGTTTTAAGTTGGTATATCCTAATTTGGTTCTGAACTGATGTACAACTAATGCATCAAATTTCTGATAGTTCAGATCTCCGCCTAAAATATGATATCCTTTTTCGAAATTGGCAAAAACCTGAGGAAAACCTGTTTCAAAAGTATATTTTCCGCTAGGAGTCATAATATTTTTATCATTTGGCGAAAATTTCAGAGATAAAGTAGTGCTTACATTATTAAAACTATTCTCTAAATCTCTGTACTGATAATCGAAAAGTGCTTTTTGCTTCTCTTTATTCACCGCAATTTTCATACTTAGAGAGTTGGAGATATCGTAGAGATACGATGCACCAAATTTCTGATTTTTATAAAAATTAGCATTGTGAAGATCCAGATTGATGTCGGTTAATTTCATCATTGTATTCCACATATTGTTGCTGAATCTTCCTGCTGCAAAAACATCATCCACATAATCTATTCTGAAAATAGAAGTTCTTTTCTGCGATAATTTCACATCTAAACCAAGCCCATATTTCCAGGTATGATCTTTAAAACCGTAGCCAAAATATCCGTCGGGAGAAAATGTCTTACTGAATTTTTCGTTAAGCTTCACTCCTGCTCCTACTCGAAACCCCTGATATTTGTCGTAATTGAATACTTTCGTAATATCAAAATCAATCATTTTATATCTTAAATTACCTCTCAGTAACTGCGTATAAAAGCCTAATTTCTTTTCAAAATCGTGCTTTTCTACAAATTTATCGATATTGTTATAAGTTATATTTTCTCTTATGGTTAGGCTGTCGGTTCTGTATTGATTAAGCAGACTTCCATCAGAATTTTTCACTTCTAAAGAATATCCTTTAAATTCGGATGCTTTCTGTTCAGGATTAATTTCAAAATCGAAAAATCTGTTTTTAATATAAAGATAATTTCCGAAAGTTTTTTTATAGTATTTCTGTTTCTCGCCGGCTTTCACACTGTCTTTTTTAGCAGTATCGAAAGACTGATCTCCCATTTTCATCCTCATGTCTTCATAATCGAGAAACCATTTATTGTTAATAGGTTTCCAAACCGAAACTATATTGCCTTCATTCCTTTTTTTACTTGAACTTTCAAATTTTTTGAGGGCAAACGTTTCGGTATCAATGTAAATTTTACCGTTAAATTTTCTGGGATTCTGCTTCTTTTTGTCGGTAATTTCTTTGAATTTAATAACATAAGTGCTTCTTCCGTCTATCTGTATGGTATCTGTAACATAAAAATTAAACAGATTTCTGTTTTCCTGTTTTAATTGTCGCGGAATCCTGTTAAGATTAGAAAAATTCATTGCTAAAACTTCATAAATAGGATTTTTGAAACCCGACATTCTGTTGTCTAAAACATTGGTTTTTTCGCCAAACTTGTCAGAATACTTGTATTCTGTTGCTTTTTCCCACAAAAACATTTGTCCATCTTTGGCTGCATCTAGAAATTCTTCACTAAGTAACGAATCTTTTTCATCGCTTTTCTTTTTAAAAACCTCCTTTTTTTCTACTTTAGACAAAGAATCTTTTCTGCTTACAATAAAACTTTTAAACGCATCAATAGAATCTTTATCCACGTCAATAGAATACTTAGAATAAGATTTAAACTGATAAGAATCTAATGATTTAGGAGAATTATTTTTCTCTCGTTTATTGAATTCATCGAGAATTCTGAGTGCTTTAGGATCGCTTTTATCTGAAATTACAATCTTGTCTATGTTGCTGGATTTTTCGGAAGAAGTTTTTAGAAGAACTTCCATATTTTTCTTTACATCAGCCGTTGCATCTTCGAAATTGTTGGCTAAAACCTCAACTTTCTTACATTTTGTTTTAAAATTCAGAATTCCTTCATCATTGGTTTTACCAAGCAGATCATCATCACAATAAACAGCGGCATTTCCTATCGGTTTTTTATCGTTTTTACTTAAAACTTTAATTTGATTCTGACTGAAAATGAAGATACTCAACAATAAAAATAATGGAGATAAAAATTTTGTCATGTAGTTTTTATTAATGAGACAAAACTATTGATAAGAAAGTTACAAAACCATGAGAGAAAATATAAACTTTTGTTAAAAACAAAATCCGCTACAATCAATTGATTTGCAGCGGATTTTCAATATTTTAAATCCCTAAACCTGGATAAAAGAAGTAATGTTTTAAGATTTTTTATATATTTTATAGATTCAGAGCTTTCTGATAAGCATTCTCTAAACCATCAAGATTTTTACCGCCTGCCGTTGCAAAGCCCGGATTTCCACCGCCGCCGCCCTGGATTTCTTTTGCTAAATCTTTCACGATTGTTCCTGCTTGATAACTCGATGCCAAATCATCCGAAACACCAACCGTAATCATTGGTTTTCCGTCTGCATCAGATAAAATTACCGTTACCGAAGTTGGGATTTCTTTCTTCAACTGGAACACGATATCTTTCACAGAACCTGCATCCAAAGAGGTTTTCTTCACCAAAAGAAGCTTGTCGCCTTTTTGTTCGTAAGCATTTTTCCAATCGCCGATTTCGCCTTTTGCTTTTTCTTTTTTGAAAGCTTCCACCTCAGATTTTAATGCGGAATTTTCTTCTATTAATTTCTCGATAGAACGTACTACATCTTTAGATTTCAGCAATTGAGAAAGCTCGGTCATCTGTTTTTCCAGATTTTTGAAATACTCATCGGCTTTATCTGCAGAAATGGCTTCGATTCTTCTGATTCCCGCCGCTGCAGAACTCTCAGAAACCAACTTGAAATGCCCGATTTCGCTCGTATTTTTAACGTGAGTTCCACCGCATAGTTCCATAGAAGTTCCAAACTGAATCATTCTTACATTGTCACCATATTTTTCACCAAACAAAGCCATCGCACCTCTGTCTAAAGCTTCCTGAATCGGGATGCTTCTGAACTCCTGCAAAGCAATGCTGTCTTTAATTTTCGCATTCACTTTATCTTCAACCAATTTCAGTTCTTCATCGGTCATTTTATTGAAATGTGAAAAGTCGAAACGCAGATAATCAGGACCTACAAACGAGCCTTTTTGCTCTACGTGCGTTCCTAAAACCTCTCTCAGAGCCTCGTGAAGCAAATGCGTTACCGAGTGGTTTGCCTGAGAATTTCTTCTTTCAGAATCATTGACTTTAGCATAGAAAACAGCACCTGCATCTTTCGGAAGCCCGTTGATTAAAGAGATAATCAAGCCGTTTTCTTTTTTGGTTTCAAGTACTTCAAAGCTTTCAGCGGCATTTTCAAGAACACCTTTATCCCCGATTTGCCCGCCACCTTCCGGATAGAAAGGCGATTCGCTCAATACAATCTGATAAAATTCTCCGTCTTTATTTTCAACCTTTCTGTATCTTGTAATGTAGGTTTCAGACTCGGTTTTATCGTAACCGACAAAATTTTCAGGTTTTTCCTCCAAAGTTACCCAGTCATACACTTTCTGTGCAGAATCTGCTTTGGAACGTTGTTTTTGTTGATTCAAAGCCTGCTCAAAGCCTTTTTCATCTATGGTTAAGCCTTTTTCTTCGGCAATAATTCTTGTTAAATCATCCGGGAAACCGTAAGTGTCGTACAATTCAAAAACTTCTTCTGTTGGCAATACTTTTTTACCTTCAGAAATAGTCTGTTGAATGAGTTTTTCAACTCTTATTAATCCTGTTTCAATGGTTCTGAGGAAAGATTCTTCTTCACTTTTAATCACTTCAGTTACCAAAGTTCCCTGTTTTTCAAGCTCCGGGAAGAATTTGCCCATTTGTTCCTGAAGAACAGCCACTAACTGATAAAGGAAAGGCTCTTTTTGGTCTAAGAATCTGTAGGCGTAAGAAATTCCTCTTCTTAAAATTCTTCTGATAACGTAACCTGCACCGCCGTTAGATGGCAATTGTCCGTCTGCAATTGCAAAAGAAACCGCTCTGATGTGATCTACCACAACACGAATGGCGATGTCTTTTTCATCCGTTAAAATTCCTGTATATTTTTTACCTGAAAGTTCCTCAACTTTAGCAATCAAAGGGGTGAAAACATCGGTGTCATAATTGGATTCTTTATGCTGCAATGCCATACAAAGACGCTCGAATCCCATTCCGGTATCGATGTGTTTTGCAGGAAGATTTTCCAAAGAACCGTCTGCCTTTCTGTTGAACTGCATAAATACGAGATTCCAAATTTCTACAACCTGCGGATGGTCGTTATTAACCAATTCCAATCCGGAAATTTTAGCTTTTTCTTCTGCACTTCTCAAGTCAACGTGAATTTCCGAACAAGGTCCGCAAGGTCCGCTTGCACCCATTTCCCAGAAATTATCTTTCTTGTTTCCGTTGATGATTCTGTCTTCAGAAATAAATTCTTTCCAGTAATTATAAGCTTCGTTATCTCTTTCAAGATTTTCTTTTTCGTCGCCTTCAAAAATGGTTACGTAAAGATTTTCTTTTGGAATTCCGTACACTTCTGTCAACAATTCCCAAGCCCAAGAAATGGCTTCTTTTTTGAAATAATCGCCAAAAGACCAGTTTCCCAACATCTCAAACATTGTGTGGTGATAAGTATCACGTCCCACATCATCCAAATCATTATGCTTCCCGGAAACTCTCAGACATTTTTGGGTATCTGCAATTCTGGAGGCTTTCGGTTCTTTGTAACCTAAAAAATAATCTTTGAACTGTGTCATCCCAGAGTTGGAAAACATCAGTGTAGGGTCATCTTTAAGAACGATGGGCGCAGAAGGAACAATTAAATGTTCTTTGCTTTTGAAAAAATCTAAAAATTGCTGTCTTATCTGTTGTGAAGTCATTTTAGTTGTCGGTTGTTGGTTGATAGTTGATTGGTATTTCACGCATCAACTTTTGGTTGGCAAATTTAATGTTTTATATGATTTGTTGCTATATATTATTTTGCTCAAAAATTAATCTGTTTGTCCCATATAAAAAAGACCCAGACATTTCTGATTTTCTTCAATCGTGAGCGAATTTTTAAAATAATCTACTAGTTTGGGTGAACTCCAATAACACCCGATATGATGAGCTGTACAAGTAAGGTACATATTCTGAACCGCCATAGAAACGGCAGCAATTTCTTCCCATTCCGGAACTAATCCGCTAAAATTCACAACAATAGATATAACTGTATCTGCTTTATTAATTTTAAAACCGATATCGTTGTATTTTTTCTCTAAAAAAGTTTGAGGAGCCGTTACAGATTTATAGATTTCCTGCATTTCTGATGCAAGTTTTGCCTTTTCTGCTCCTTTGAATATTTTAAAACGCCAAGGTTTTGTTCGTTTATGATTAGGTGCAAAATTAGCCGAGTTGATGATCTCTTCAATAATATTCTGAGGAATTTCATTTTCTGAATAATCTTTCGGAAAAATACTTCTTCTTTCTTCTATAATTTGTTTTAAAACTTCTGCTTGATTCATGTAACGAAATTATCGAAAAAACTTGAATTCTGAATGTAGCATCATCAATTTTTCCAGAATAAAGGCATAAAATGGTTAATTCTTCGTTTTATACTTTCATTCAATTTCAATTATAAAACTTCTTCAATTTTTTGATGAATTCTGTTTAAAGTGAATTCTTCACCCGCTTTCATCCCGATAATTTTTTTTGCCATCGGACTTTCGGGAGAAATTGCGTAAAAACGATCTCCGTTATAAAAAAACTCTCCCAAAGAAACAGAAATGTAGAATCTTGCCTTATTGGTTATAACCAAAGAACCTAATTTGGCTACTTCAGAATCTGTACTTAAAACTTTCTTCATTTGCTGCTGCATACTTTTAAGATTAGCCATCTGTTTATCCAAATGGTAAATCTCATCCTGTATTTCTTCCCGAATAGAATCGTATTTGGAAGTTTTTTTAATATCCCGACTTGCTTCCAAAGTGAAATTGAGATAAAATTCTAATGTTTTCACTTTACCCGAAATCATATCCCGTACAAAAACCCGCAAATCATTTTTATTGTAAGTCACCTTCTGCATACATCTTATTCTTTAAAGATAAAGATAGCATTTTTAAATGAATTTTAAAATGAGAACGAAGTCTGATTATCATTCAATAAAAAAAAGATTTCTGACATTTTTTCGAAGATTCAGCATTTTTGTCATACTATTTCTCAGGGCATTCTTTTTGACCATTGTAAAACATAATTCAGACTAAAAAACAATTACATTTACATATAAAAATAGATTTATGAGTATTCTAACAGAAAAATTCACGACTAAATATAACTCTGCACCTTTTAACCAAATAAAAAACGAAGATTATCTTCCTGCATTTAAACAATTAATACACAGTTCTGAAGAAGAAATTAATGCTATCGTTAATAATCCGAACGAACCTGATTTTGAAAACACAATTGAAGCCTTGGCGTTTTCTGGTGAACAGCTAGACCGAGCTTCAAGTATTTTTTTCAATTTGAATTCTGCTGAAACCAGTGATGAGTTGCAGCAAATTGCACAGGAGGTTTCTCCTGTTTTAACGGAATATTCATCGAAAATTTCTCAAAACAAAGCTTTGTTTCAAAAAATAAAAAAAGTTTATGATCAAAAAGACAGTTATAATCTGAACGAGGAGCAGCAAATGCTTTTAAATGAAACCTACAAAGGTTTTGTACGAAGCGGAGCACTTCTGAATGAAGAAGACAAAGAGAAATTACAAAAAATAAATATGGATTTATCTCTTAAATCTCTTCAGTTTGGGCAAAATGTTTTAGCGTCTACCAATAACTACTTTAAACACATTACCAATAAAGCAGATTTAGCCGGAATTCCTGAGGCTATTTTGGAACAATATGCAGAAGAAGCAAAAGAAAGAAATCTCGATGGATGGGTAATTACCTTACAATATCCGAGCTACATACCGTTTATGACGTATGCGGAAAATAGAGAATTGAGAAAAGAAATTGCATTGGCAAACGGTAAAAAATCTTTTCAGAATGATGAATTCGACAATCAGAAACTTATCGTAGATATTTTAAAATTAAAGCAGGAAAAAGCAGCATTATTAGGATTTAAAAATTATGCAGATTATGTACTGGAAGAACGAATGGCAAAATCTCCAACCAAAGTGCTTGATTTTTTGAATGAACTATTAACAAAAGCGAAACCTTTTGCAGATAAAGAAATTGAAGAATTAAAATCTTTGGCAAAGAACGACGGAATAGAAGAAATGCAGAGTTACGACCATGCATTTTATGCGGAAAAACTCAGAAAAGCCAAATATGACCTCAACGATGAAGAACTGAAGCCTTATTTCCCTTTAGATCAGGTTCAGGAAGCTGTTTTTGGGCTTTCACATAAGCTTTTCGGACTTAGTTTTGAAGAACAAAAAGATATCCCAAAATATCATGATGATGTGAAAGTGTATGAAGTATTCGAGGATGAAAAAAATTCTGGTGAAAAAACTTTTAAAGCACTGCTTTATGTAGATTATTTCCCAAGAAAAGGCAAAAGAGCCGGAGCATGGATGACGAGCTATAAAAATCAGTATCAGAAAGATGGCGAAAACTCGCGTCCGCATATTTCCATCGTTTGTAATTTCAGCAAACCGACTAAAGACACACCGAGTTTACTTACTTTTCAGGAAGTAACGACATTATTCCACGAATTTGGTCATGCTCTTCACGGGATGTTGGCAAACACACAATACCCTAACCTTTCCGGAACTTCTGTAAAATGGGATTTTGTTGAACTTCCTTCTCAGTTCCTAGAAAATTTCTGCTACGAACCCGAATTTCTGAAAACCTTTGCCAAACATTACAAAACAGGAGAAGTTTTGCCGGATGAAAAAATTGAAAAAATATCGCAAAGTAAAAACTTCATGGAAGGATATCAAACATTGCGACAAATAGGTTTTGGTTTGCTGGATATGAATTATCATACAAAAGTGGAAGAATTGGAAAACAAAAACATTAAACAGTTCGAAGATTATTACACCAAACAGACACAACTATATCCTGTAAATCCTGAAACTGCAATGAGCCCAAGTTTTTCTCATATCTTCCAGGGAGGTTATTCTGCGGGATACTATTCTTATAAGTGGGCAGAAGTTTTGGATGCAGACGCTTTCGGTTATTTTAAAGAAACCGGAATTTTCAATCCTGAAACAGCAGCAAAATTTAAAGTTTTGCTTTCTTCTGGCGGAACAAAAGACCCGATGGATTTATATAAAAATTTCAGAGGCAGTGAGCCAAAAGTGGAAAGCTTATTAAAAAGAGCATTCGGCGAATGAGGACGAATTTTTTAAATTAAAAATTTCTTTTTAGAAATTTCTGAAACTCCAAAGAGAATATCTTTTTGGAGTTTTTTATGTGGTATTCTTCAATATTTTGAATGTAAAAACATCATTTATTTTGAATTTTAAACCATCTTTTTTCAACTTACAACAAAATGATTATCAACATTATACCATAATAAAATGTAAAATTTTCCGAATTTTTACATTCCTTTTATAAATCATTACAAGCTCTTATTTTTCCACACCTCTAAAAAGTTAAATTTGTAAAACAAACATTTAATAAGAGTTATTTTTTTAAACCAAAACTTGTATTAATATTTATTTTATTAACCAAATAATCTTTATGTACAATGAAAATTTCTAATTACAATTTCACCCGTTCATTAGCATTTTGTGTTACTTTTAGTGTATTGGTAATTTCGCTAGCTTTTTTAACAATTTCAGAAGGATTAATTTCGGATTTAGCACTTATTGCAATTGGTACTACAATGCTATTTTTGATTTTTCGTATTCAGAGTGTTTCTTATGAAATTTCGGGAAATTGCCTTACCATACGAAAATTTCACCCTTTTACCTCGAAAAAATTTAATCCTCCATGTGTAGAACTTCCACAATCCAGCATTAAAAATTATCATCTCTCCAATTATTTGGGACTAACAACACTTACTCTTAGAATTAATACTCACAGAAAAAAAAATTACTTAATAAGGATTTATTTTTTTGGATTCAGTACGAGTCAGTGCAGAAAAATACAGTCGAGCCTTCAGATGATGAAAGTTTCAGGATAATCTAGAATAAGAATTTCAGCATTATCAAAGAATAAGAATTTATTCTAAAAATCACTAAGACTTTTAATAGTTATTTGGATAAGTTCACAATGGTTTCAGGAAAAATTAACAACGGATATAAAAATGGTAAATTAATCAAATAAAAAAAAAGATTATTTTTGCAGGAATAAAATTGGCATCTGGCTATAATTATCAATAAATTAGCAGTCATTTACCAAAATATTAAATTGAAATTCGCATGAAAAAAATAATTTTATTTCTTACCTTTTTTATAGGAATATCTGCTTTCTCACAGATAAAAGTGCTTAAAAATGAAACATTGGTAGAAATTGGAAAAGAAAATTCTGTAGGTCTTTATAAAAAAGAAAACAGGTTTACCTTCAATTATCAGGATATCAATACCAGTAATCTTAATACGTTCAGATCTTTTTCTTTTAATGATCTTAATGGAGATGTAAGTGAACTTTATAAAATGATTAGCGATGGTTTTATTGATGAACCTAGCGGAAACATAACTTTAGAACTTCCAAGTGATATTATTGAACTGCATTTTGAAAAAAATTACGGGCAACCTACTGTTCAGTTTATACAGTACATCAACAAAAACAAAAAATACGTAGGTAAATCTCAGTTTCTGAATAAAAAACAGATTGATAAAATTTTTGGGATAGGAACTACAAAACAAAATCTTTACAAAAAAGCTGTTGAAAAACATACAAATGCCAATCAACCTAACGCAACACAGACCTATCAAAATCAGGTTACGTATGAGCAGCCAAAGAGCAATACACCGGCTTCAATGCCTTCAAAAACTAAGAAATCCAGAAAATAATATTCATTACAACAATATATTAAGACTCATTCTACTCGAATGAGTTTTTTTATTTCTATTTTTGCTGAAATATTTGTTTTAATATGTCACTTCAGGTTATCAATTTAACAAAGAAATTCGGAGAGCAGACCGCTCTTAACAATATTAATATTTCTATCGACAAGAACGAAATTATCGGTCTTCTTGGCCCCAATGGTGCAGGAAAATCTACCTTGATGAAATCTATCGTAGGTGCTTTGAAAATTGATGAAGGAGAAATTATTTTTAACGGTAAAAATATATCCGAAAGCGAAATTGAAGCTAAAAAGAACATCGGTTTTCTTCCTGAAAACAATCCTTTATATTTGGAGATGTATGTAAGAGAATACCTGCAATTTGTAGCCGATCTTCATAAAATTTCGCATGAAAGAATTGATGAAGTAATAGAATTGGTAGGAATTACCCCAGAAAAATCTAAAAAAATCGGACAGCTTTCTAAAGGTTATAAACAGAGAGTTGGTTTAGCACAGGCAATTATGCATCAGCCGGATTTATTGATTTTGGATGAACCTACCAACGGACTAGACCCTAACCAAATTCTGGAAATACGAAATGTAGTAAAAGAAATAGGTAAAGAAAAAACCGTTTTACTATCAACCCATATTATGCAGGAAGTAGAAGCACTTTGTACCAGAGTAATTCTTATTCATAAAGGCAATATTGTACAGGATTCTAATATTGAAGATTTCAAAGGTAAATTTTCGAGTCTGGAGGAAGCTTTTGCTCATTATACTCAGACGGATGTTACAGAATAAATGTATTCAGTTATAAATATAAAAACGGTTTCAGGAAATTTCTGAAACCGTTTTTCTTTGGTAAGCTCGGTAAATTATTCTTGTATTACAATATTGCTACCTTTTGTATGAGCACTCATCTGCGGAGCATAGTAATTCTGAATGGTTGTAATTCCGTTCGAGAATTTCCCCGAAGCATTGGCAACATAATCATATTCAAAAACATATTTCCCTTTCGGCATATATTGGATGTAAAAATTGGTAGACGCATCTTTTGTTGACTGATAATATCCTAAATTATTTTTCCACTGATATCCAGAGATTACATCCAACGGCTCAAATCCTGCCGCTCTCATGTCTTTAATATGAATAAACTCCATTGGGCGGTCTGTATTCAAAATCATTCTTACAGTAACTTTATCGCCTACTTTCAGAGGGGTTTCAGAAGAAATTTTCTTTAATTCTTCTCCATTTACTGTTTTTACCTTTTTATACAGCTCTTTGGTTACAGAAAGATAATTTTCGGAAGATTTTATTTTATCTAAATCTTCATAATACTGCCAAAACAATCCTCCCTGAACAATTCCCGCTCCTGGTTTGGTAACCGTAACTGTTGCTAATTTTTTGTCTAAAATATCTGTTTGAACGGTAGATTTAATATAGCCTGTTGCTTGGTTGTCGGCTTTCACTTCTTTTCCGCCCCAGATTACTGTTGCTTTATCGCTTTCAGCAGAAGTCCAAGATTTCCCTGAATTCAGAATTGTAAAAATTACTTCAGCAGTTCCTCTAGAACTTCCCCAAGAATTTACTTCTTTCTGCGTTACAAGCCAGATTTTCATATCTTCTATCCATTTTTCGTCGTTGGGTTTCAATTTGCTGAATGCCTCCAAAGCACCCGCCTGATTCACTACTTTAGAACTGAACCAACCCCAATCGTTCAAATTCTGTTTCCAGTAAACCCCCTGTGTTTTAGAATCGACAGAAGTTTCTTTTAAATAATTTAAAAACCGGTCTGAAACAGCTTTTAAACCAAAATTATAAGTAAGTAAAGCCATACGGTGCAATCCAAAGAAAGTAAAATCTGTAAGTTTTGCCGTTTGCGAATTACTTTTTACTAAAGATTTCAAAGTTGCAGATTTTCCACTTAAAGGATACTCTTTTTCCCAGTAATTTCGGGTATCGAGATAGTCTAAAGTGAAATTATTCATTACATTTTTATCTTTAGGATTATAATATTTAATCATTTCTTTATCTACAAAACCAACCAGTTTCTTCACCAAATCTTTCTGTTCGGCAGTTTGATAATCTTTTACATTATCTTTGAGCCAAGAATTTATTTTTCCTAAATTTTTAAGAATATACAAAGATGTAGAATAAGAACTTGGATATCCTTGATACCAAGAAAAGCCCCCTTCCGGATTTTGAAGCTTTTTAAACTCATCCCAATCCTGACGAATAGAATTTTTCATCGTATTGACATCAAACAACAATGCCAGTTTCTGCATTTGTTCTTTTTCGTTTTTACTTTCTAAAACCCATGGCGTTTCTTCGAGCAATAACTGTTTCAGTTCTTCATTTTTTTCAAGATTTGAATTCAATAAGCCTTTGCTCTGATATTCTTCAAAAACTGTTTTTAATTTCGGATTAGCCTTAAAAATTTCTGAAGCCAACACATCAGCAAACCATTTATTAAAGACCACATCCGCCGAACTGTTCTGATCATTTTTCAGACCAGGAAGTGCAAACAGAATTTCCCAAACAGGATTTGTTGTTAATTCTAAAGTATTTGAAACATTAGTAATGGTGGAAGAATTAGAATTTTTCAGGTTTTCCAGCTCAAAAGTTTTCGTTTCTCCTTCTTTTACAAAAATGGGTAAAGCTTCAGTAACCAACATTCTGTTGGGTAAAACCGCCATAGCTTTCTGTTCACCATCAGAATACTGTCCGGCTTTTGCCACAACCTTCATAATAACAGAAGAAGCATCTTTCGGAACTTTAACCTTCCACGTAAGAGCAGTATTTCCATTTTCATCAACCGAAAAAGCCTGTTCTGAGTTGTATCCTGAAACTGCAGTAATTCTACTCAAACCAAATTTCTCTGAAATATCTTCATTCGTAAAAGCATCCAAAATCTGGAGTTGGGCAAATCCGTTCAGTTTTTTTGATGTTAAATTAGACAGTTTCGACTGAAAATTAAGCTCATCTCCTTCTCTCAAAAATCTTGGGTAATTTGGGGTTACCGAAAATTCTTTCTTTGTAACCACCTCTTTTTCTAAAGTGGCCGCTCTTGCATCTTTTGTATGAGCCAAGAACATCAATTTCCATTTTGTTAAAGCTTCCGGAGAAGTAAATTCAAACTGAACATTCCCTTCAGAATCAGTTTTTAAATCGGGATAAAAGAAAGCTGTTTCATTAAGATTTTGGCGAACCTGAATTTTATTTAATTCATCATCAAGAATATCTTTAGAAGAACCCGGTGTTCCAGAACCTGTAATAAATACTCCGGCAGCCGAACCTTGAACAGCATTCAAAACACTCGCATTAGGACGTTTTTCTAACGCTACAATACTATTATCTATTTTTTCGTCCTTAATATCTACAGCAATTGGAGCAGGTGCATATTGTCTATAGTATTTCAAATTTACATTATTATCAAACCAATCAAAAAGCGGCAAATAAACATTTCTTCCTTTAAGATATTTTATTCTCTGCTGAAAATTAATTTGGCTCAAACTATTTCTAATGTCATAAGAATTGACAAAAGAATATGGATTGAACAGTTTTTCCCATGTGAAATTATTTGCAGAGAACTGATCCAAAGACATATCGTACATATTTGCCAAAACTTCTGCATTTATTTTCTCTTTATCGTTTCCTATTACCTTTACAGACCATTTTTCTTTAACATTGGGCTCAATTTTATCTCGAAAAGTTGTCGTTTCAATTTTTAAAGGCTGCTCAGAATCTTTAATTCTTAAATTAACCTTTTCCGTCTGAATATCATTGAAAGCAACCACCTGAAACTGAAGATTAACCGAATTAATATTTTTGTCTTTAGGAATTTGCACTTCATATTCTAAAACACCATTTTTAATCGGGTAAACTTCAGAAACCGTATTCCCCAAACCATACTGAACAAATACATTTACTAAAGCATCCGGAACCGAAGAATAAACATATATCTTCGCTTTTTCTCCTCTTACAACCTCATCTTTTGGTTCAACAACAGAAAGAAAAGTTTTTTGATTGTTTTTTAGCGTTTTTCTATCCCAAACAGCAAAATTCTGTGTGGTTTTAATGGTATCTTTTCCTTCAATATTGTAAATTTCCAAATAATAATTTCCAGATTCTAACTTTCCTAAATCTAAAGATTCACTAGTTTTCTGTTCTCCATTGAGAATAACCGAAGCAACTTTCCAGTTTTTAATACCATCATTTTTATCATAGAAATCGTGAGGAAATTTCTTAATAAATTCTTCTTTAGAAAATTTCGGCAAATCCTGAATTCCTTCAATAAAATTACTTCTGAAAGTTCTCTGCGGAGCTTCCAATTTCGACAATTTTACTCTGTAAGGTTTTTTAAGATTCTGTTCGTTATAATTCTTAGTTTCCACCTTAAGACTAACTTTTTCATCAGAAAAAACATCTTGTATTTCTTCTGCAGTAATGTAATGAGAGACAGAAGCAACTTTCAGATTGGTATTTGCCGACTGAGTTTCTCCGTTAATATCGGTAACCGAAGCATTAATATGATAGTTATCAATCTGAATTCCTTTTAGTTTTTCATCACTTTTAAGGTCTAAACTTATCGTAAATTCGCCTTTTTCATCTGTTTTCACTTCTCCCAAAACAGAATTTTCGTTATCATCATTATTAGGATACCACGGGAAATATCTCCACCGTATATTCTGTTTCAGAATTTCATAATTCACATTGGTATTGCTTAGAGCCACTCCGGAAAACATGGTTGCCTTCCCTTTAATCTGAATGGTTTTTCCGTATTGATATTCTTCTTTTACAGGTTCAAAAGTCACTTCAAACTTCGGACGTTTATATTCTTCTACCTGAAAATATCTGTAGCCACTTGTATTTCCGTCTGTTGTGATGTTAAAAGTTCCATTAAGTGCACCTTTCGGAAGAATAAAACTGCCATGATAAGAACCAAATTCATTAGTTGAAAAATTCTGAACAGAAACTTCCTGATTGTTAACATCCTTTAAAGTAATTTTTTGCTGAAGACCAGAAACAACAGATTCTGTTTCATTTTCAATTTTAGTATTAATAACTTTAAAATAAACCGTTTGTCCTGGTCGGTAAATTGCTCTGTCTGTAAAAATCTGAGCTTTTATACGCGTTTTTTTATTCGGATTTCTATCAACGCTGTTGTAGGAAGTATTGCCATACACTTCCATCATCTGAAAATCGTTGGTTTTAGGTTGCTGAACTAAAAAAGTTCTGTAATAATCATTATTTTGAGATTTTGGAAATTCAAACAATCCTTTTTCAGAAGTTTTACCTTGAGATGTATTCAATTTTTCATTCCCGGTAAATTCATAAAAAACAAGATTATCTATTACAGGCTTACCATTCTCCGAACTTACAAGTTTCAATTTATTTTCTAGTGGGTTTCTCTCGTCTCTGTTTTGATATATAATTTTATTTCCGGAAACCAAAAAGTAAAAATTCTGCCCAGATCTGGAATTTTTATCTCCCAATCCGTCTACCGAATATTCTGCAAGATAAATTCCGGAAGGAAGAGGTTGTATCTCTAATGAAGTTTTGTGAGATTGATAATCTTTTTCATCTTTAAGCTGAAAAACCTCTTTTCTCACCAACGTTTTTTTCACTTTTCCGAATGCATTATTATACGGATTTTTAGTGTACTTTAAGAAAGACAGCAAATCTTCTTTTACTTCGTATAAACTGAGCGAAAACTGAGAAACATTTTTGTAATCTGCCACAATATGAATAGGCATATTAGGCTGAGTCTGCTCCTCATATTGAATCCCTAAAACAGGATTGGTTATCTGATTTTCTTTATTGATAATATTATTTAAGAATTCGGATTTCGGATATTGTTTCTTTATAGAATCTGCAATCTCTAACGCTTCTTTTTGTTTGTTTTGAGAAACTAAATTGTTGATTATCTGTTCTGCAATTAAAACTTTGTAATCGCCATCAATATTCACTTTCAGTAAATCCTGAAGTTGGCTCAGAAGGTTGTTGCAAGAATTATAACTGCAGTCTCCTATTAATTTCTGATGCATAAAATACAGTTTGGAATTCCCTGAGTTTTGCAATATCAGATCATCATAAACCGTATTAATAATTTTTTTATTTTCGACAAGTTCATTTTTGGTAAACAACCCATTCTGCGACAAAAAAGAAACTTTTTTCATCGCATACCAATCTGCTAATGTTGGGAAATAATCTATATTTTCGGTATTAGAAAAAACATCTTTGTACTTAGATAAAGAAATCTTTTTCATTGCCTGCTTCTGCAAATCCAGTTCAGCAAAATTTTTAGACAAATAGTTTTTAAAATCCAGTTTACTCCATGTTTCTATCTGTTTTAGATTCTCAGAATTAATATTGGTTCTAGAATTAACCTTCCAGGAATTCTGGCGATAATAATCCAGCAAAAAACCAGAAACTAAGGTTTTGAAGAACAGCAAATCTTCTCCATTAATTTTTTTTTCTACATTCTGAAGTTTAACAAAATACTGTGAAGCAGCCTCATTTTGCTCATCATCAGACGTCTGGTTCATGATGCTGAATTCGGCTTTTAAGGACAAAATGAGTTGTACTGCATTATTTTCTTTCATCGCTTTATTCTGAATTTCTAAAACAGTTGGTAAATTAGATTTAAAATTGCCTTTTTTGGCATTTTCCTGAATCTTTTTCCATTGTTGATCGTAATAATTCTGTGAAAAAACAGGGCTAAAACTCAAGAAAAGCAGGAGCACGAACAAAATCTTGAAATATCTTTGCATAAATGTTATTTTTACTAAATGAATTGCTTAAAATTACTGAAAAAATCGGTTATAGACAGCCAAATATACGTCTCTTTAATGGGAACCTTTTTTGCAGTTTTTTTCATTATTGAGCAAAATACATTCCGTTATCCTACGTTTTTTCTAATTTTCATCACCTATTTCAGTGGTTACCTTTACACCAAGTATCAAAAAACGAAATATTTTTACCGTATTCTCATTCTCAATGTTTTTGCCGGAATTATTTCTGCAATTTTAATTATTTTCAACCATAATGAAATACGTCTGCTGAAATGGTTAATTATTGTAGTTTTAGGCTTACTCTACAACAGTTTTTTCTTGGAAAATTACATCCGTAAAATCCCTCTTTTAAAAGTTTTCTATGTCGGTTTGGTTTGGGGACTTGTAAATTGCTGGCTTACTTTACCTCAGTTTAATTTTCCCATATTTTTCATTAGTTTTTTCTTTATTACCGCACTGGTTTTACCTTTTGATATTCGGGATATGAAAAATGACACCATCCAAACATTCCCTAAACTGATGGGCGTACAGAACACCAAATATTTTGCCTATTTGCTGGTATTTTTTGCCTGTATTTTATCAATTTTTTATTTGAAATCTGAATTTGCATTAAGCTTTTACATAAGCTCCATCATCACTTTTATTCTTATTTATTTTTCTGAGAATGAAAATAAGGATGCTTATTTTTCATGGGGCGTAGAAACTTGTTCGGTACTTCCTTTTTTATTTTTAGGAATAATAAAGTATTTTTGACAAATGAATATCAAAAAACTTTCGTTGTACAATTTTAAAAATCATTCTGAAAAGGTTTTTGAATTTTCTCCGCAAATCAACTGTTTTGTAGGCAATAACGGTGCGGGAAAAACCAATATTCTGGATGCTTTGCATTACCTTTCTGTTGGGAAAAGTTTTCTGGGAAATACCGATTTTAACAACATTAAAAAAGACGAAGATTTCTTTACGATTAATGCTGAAATTCAAAATGAAGAAAACGAAGATATCATTAAAATATCCCAACCGAAAGACACCAAAAAAATCATCAAAAAGAATGATAAAACTTACGAAAGATTAGCCGATCATATAGGATATTTGCCCAGCGTAATGATTTCCCCTTACGATTCTAATCTCATTTCGGATTCTGGTGAAAGCAGAAGAAAATTTCTGGATTCGATGATTTCGCAAACCGATTCCGAATATCTTTTTGGCTTAATGCAGTATCAGAAAACCGTTCAGCAACGAAATGCTCTTCTAAAATATTTTGCCAAAAACAGAACTTGGGACAAAGATTCTCTGGAAATCTATGATGATCCAATTACAAAATTAGGAACTCAAATTTTCGAAAAAAGAAAGAATTTTGTAGAAAAGCTCAATCCTATCGTGCAGAACTTTTACGAAACTATATCCGGAGGAAAAGAAACAGTTTCTGTAGTCTATGATTCTCATCTTCTTTATGATTCTTTCATCAATCTGCTTCGGGAAAATGTGGATCGCGACAGAATGCTTACTTACACATCAAAAGGAATTCATAAAGACGACCTTCTGTTTGAAATGGATTCTGTTTTAATAAAAAAAACAGGTTCTCAGGGACAGCAAAAATCGTTTTTAATTTCTTTAAAACTGGCTCAAATGAGTTTGGTGAAAGAACTTACTCATAAAACACCTATTCTATTGCTGGACGATATTTTCGACAAATTAGACGATACCCGTGTTGCACAGTTGATAAAGCTGGTCAATAAGGAAAATTTCGGACAGATTTTTATAACAGACACTCACAGAGAGAGAACAGAAAATGTGGTGAAAAAGATTAACGAAGAAAGCATCATTTTTGAAATTTAATCTAAATGAAAAAAAATAAAAAACGCGAGTTTCAAAGTTCTGAACTCGTAAAATCTTTTGCCAGAATTCATGGTTTTGAAGATAAACTCACTGCTTTCGAAATTAAAGATTTCCTTGAAGACTATCTGGACGAATCTCTTTTCATGGAAATTGAAAGCGTAAATCTTCATCAAAAAATCATTCAGATTAAAATTAATTCGCCATTGCTGAAAAATGATTTCAAAATGCGTAAAAGCTTTTATCTGAAAAAATTTCAGGATAAATTCGGCGAAGAAAAATTTACTGATCTTCTTGTTTTATAGGAGTCTGGCTTTTAACCATCGCATTTACTTTAGAATCGAAACTGGAACGTAAAGGAAAGAAAAACTTCAGCGGATTTCTTAAAAAATACTGAAAAATAGCCCTGTAAATTTCTCTTACTTCCCCAAAATTCATTTTTCTGGAACGAAATGCCAAAAACATCGAAAGACTGAAACTTACAAGAAAGTTGAAAAAACCAATCAGGAAAACAGTAAGTAAGGAAATCCAAAATGTGTAAGAATCTACACTAAAATCTTTTCCATACAATCCTAAAGCAAAGTTTCCTGCCGCAAAAGTAATGTGGCGAATATCCAAATCTAAACCAAAAAACAAACCTATCGGTGCAGTTGCTCCAAGAAAAACACCAAACCAAAAGTTAGAAACAATTCCGGGCCAGTTTTTCGAGTAATATTTAGATAGACTTTGTGCAAATCGGTCACCAAAAACTCTTTTTATAGACTGGTTTTTAGCAATTCTGTCCGGTATCTGAAAAAACACCGAATTGTTCCCTATATTCCCCGAAATAATCCCCGAAATAAACAGATAAAACCCAGCAATACATGCATGGAGAATAGCTTTAGATTTAAAAGGATCTAGATCCTTCAAAAGCTTATCGGATTTTTCTACCGCAAGATTTTGCGAGAAAAATACGTCTAACCCATAAATAATCGCTATCGCAATCGGGAAAGCAAGTAAAACGTTTCCGACAAAAGCAATAAACTGACTTCTGAAAAGTTTGGAAACCAAGTCTGCAAATTCGGTGTAATTACTGTCGGATCTTTCCTGTTCGGACAAAACTTTCGTCATTGTGGCGGCCGTCATTGCAGGTTGTTTAGTTGCCAAAGTATAACCCATTAAGTAAATCATCACAAATCCCATTGCATAATTGAGGGAATACAAAAATGCATGAAAGAAATCGCTTCCCGGCATAAAACCGTATAACATTTTCAAAACGCAGAGTGCACCAACAATAATTCCGCCCCCACTCGCTTTGTAAAACATTTTCATGTACTGTTTACGGTTCGAAGTAATATAATGCGTTCCGGTTTCGGCAGTATGATTGGTAATTAGGTGAGACAGAAGTCTTGTACTGTCATTAAAAAGGTCTGAAATATTATTTTTAGATGATTTGTATCTTAATATATTAAAAATTAATAGTTTAGACTTCAGAACCACATCCTGTTCATGATCGATCACCAAGAGATTGAGAATTTCTGAAATACGTTTAATTTGCTGTCTGATTTTCAGTAAAGACTGATTAATTTTTCCTGAAATTCCGTATTTTGAAGAGTTTTTGAAGGCAATGCTAACAAAATCCTGACATTGCTGTAGATAAATTTTAATCTGTTTATATCTTTCGTCTTTAGAATTAAGCTGAATTTCAGGGCTTATTTTAAACTCCTCCGCAAAAGCTTCCAACTCATTTTGTAAAGCTAAAAACGGATTGTCGAAATTTCTGTATTCGGGAGCCATTCTTACCACATCCACTTCTAGAGCCATCCCTGTAACGCGCCAGGAAAGAATATTCATAGAAAACACAAGCTCTTCTTTTACCTTAGTATTTCTTATAAATCCTGAAATCCCTAAGATTTGCATCATTTCATCTACTTCGTTTTCAGGCAGATTTTGGAAATATTCCAAATCTTTTTTGGGTCTGAAACTTACGTTGTCGATAAGATACCAAACTGTATTTTCGTTTTCTACAGGAGGTAAAATTTTATTTAAAATTCTTTTCTTCAATTCCGGAAAAAAAGCATTCTCCGAGAGAATACTGGCTTCCGTTAAAGAAAGATTGAATGGTCTTTCTGAAAAAATTCCGTAAAGATAATAACTGAAGTTATCTGCAAAATTCTGGTTTTGCTTGAAAAAATTGAGAACATCGGTAAAATCTGCCTTTTTTACCGCTTCCAAAAACTCGGCTAAAGGTTCCAATGAAGCAGTTTCATTCTTAAAAGAAAAATATTTCTTAAGAATAGATTTAAAGTTTCCGTTATTTGAACTAAGGAATTTCATTGGTGCAAAGATACTATTTCAGACTTACATTCCTCATTTGTCTCATAATCCACACATGTTTTTTTCTGAGATAAGGAGAAGGATTTTTAGGATCGTATTTTTTAGGATTGGGCAAGACAGCGGCAATCCATGCTGCATCTGAAGTACTTAGATCTTTTGAGGATTTTCCAAAATAATATTTGGAGGCCGCTTCAACTCCAAAAACCCCTTGTCCCATTTCAATGGAATTCAGATATCTCTCCAGAATAATATCTTTACTCCATACTTTTTCGATAATAAATGTATAAATAGCTTCCAGCCCTTTTCTAATCCAGCTTCTACCCTGCCAAAGAAATACATTTTTGGCAGTTTGCTGAGAAATGGTGCTTCCACCTCTAATTTTCGTTCCTTTTTCGTTGTATTTCATGGCTTTTTCGATTGCGGTATAATCGAAGCCGTTATGAGAAAAAAACTTTTGATCTTCTGAGGCTATTACTGCTTTTTTAACATTATTTCCCATCTCATCGTAAGAAATATAGTCGCGCTGAAGTTTGCCGTAGCTTAAAATACCCCCGATTTGAGTAAAAGTAATGGGTGGATTAAAAAATCTCCCCCAAATAATGAAAAACACATTCAACAAAAGGATGATGAATATAACCTGCTTTATTTTTTTCCACATAAGCACAAAACTTACTGCAAAAATATAAAAATACTGCGAGTTACTTTAATTCCTTCATAAAAGTGAGTTGGTAATCTGGCAATAATTCGGGATGTAAGATTTTTATATAATCCTTTAAAACAACATCACAACGTACGATTCCACTTTCGAAAAAATCGTTGGCTTTACCTTTCTCTTTCCCTGCCATACTGTACATTTTACCATGATTGAAGACATTAAGCTTAGCATAAAACGGATTTACAGCCAGCAATTCTTTTTTGGATTGGTGATTTCCTACATTCAGCCAAAACTGAATATTTTTTGATTTTGAAAAAACTTCTTCAAAATTCATTGTTACCGCTTTTGTGTCGGAATTATCCTTCAAAATATAATCTCCATGAGCATCTGAAACAAGTTTTGCAAAAGAAGTATTACCTCCCGGAAGATACCAAATGTCGCCATACATTTCGTTTGCTAAAACCCCTGGACTGTTGGGCGCTTTCGAAGCCAATGTTTTTAAAGTATTATAATTTTTTTCAATCTCTTTAAATTTAGACTCTGCCAATTCCTCTTTTCCAAGCAGTTTACCAAATACTTTGATATAAGCAGCTTTTTCTAAAGGATTTTCTTCGTTAAATTCATCAAGAAAAAAAACTTTAATTCCGTTATTTTTTAACACCTCATAAGTATTCTGAAAATTTGCGATATAGTTCGTAAAAACAGCATCTGGTTTCAGAGAAATAATTTTTTCTATATCATATTTCTGTTCACTTCCGACATTATGAATTTTCTTCTGCTGTATTAAGTTACCAATTTTCTCAGAATAAATATATTCCGGGCTGGAAACTCCAATAATTAAATTTTCGGCATTCAGCTCACCAATATATCCGGACATACTTGCGCTGAGCAAAACAATTCTTTTAAAAGGCAGAATATTTTTTTCAATGGAATAATTAAAATTACCCGATTTAAGGTGTAAAGAATTTTTATCATCCCGTAATTCTACTAGCTTAGAGACCGAAACCGTTTCAAAAGAATAATTTTTTGTTTCTCTTTTACAGGCAATTAATATAAATATGGTAAATAGGAGTAAAATTTTGGCTTTCATCTTTCAAAGAAAAGAAAAAAGTATTATATTTGCAAACCTTTAAACAAGGCCTCGTGGCGCAACTGAATAGCGCATCTGATTACGGCTCAGAAGGTTACAGGTTTGAATCCTGTCGAGGTCACCATAAAAAACGCCTAACAGCTTGTAAATAAGTGTTTAGGCGTTTTTATTTTTATCTGTAGCCGACATTTGGCCGACAAACAAATGTCTATTTTTTCTTTTTTTGTCACTAAATCTGTCATTAGGAAAAAAATTAGTGACAGATGTAAATCGTCAGCAAAAAGTAGACACTATATAGTATAAAAGTTAAGGAGTGTTTTCAAAAAAAGAATTACATTTAATTATGGAAACACCTAAAAAGAAAAGTTCCGAAAAATTCGTAAAAGACATCCGTAAAAATACAAGGAGGATCTTTACAGCCGAGCAGAAAATTTTAATCGTAATGGAAGGGCTTCGTGCAGAAACTTCTGTAGCAGAACTATGCCGACAGCATAATATTGCCCAATCTCAGTTTTATTCCTGGAACAAAGAATTTATGGAAGCCGGTAAAAAACGACTCAATGGTGATGTTATTAGAGAAGCCACGAGTGATGAAGTGTCGGATTTAAAAAAAGAGAATGCCCGTTTGAAGGAAATGGTTGCCGATTTGGTTCTGCGCTATGAC
>NZ_JADQBD010000029.1:0-33756 GCF_017808115.1 Chryseobacterium sp. RR2-3-20
TAAGTTGTTCATTGTAAATGTATTATGGCTAATTCAATTTACTGATTTTCAATCAAATGAACAACTTTTTACTTTTTTATTTCATAATGCACAACGGGTGGGATAATAAAGAATCTCAATATTTAACATTTATTAAAGGTACAAGAGATGTTTCGAAATATTTTCAAAAATTCATTGGCTCTACAGATATAACTTCTGCGAAAATTAATTCTAGAATTATTGATAGCGCTGTGAATAGGTATCTGCGAGACAAGAATATTGTTGGAGCGAGAAAAAATTACGTTAAAGAAAGGATTTCAAATTATTTTGAAAAACAATTTGCAAATGGTGAAGATATTTATCTTGACGCAATTTCGTCACTTGTTAATCCAGAATATCCAACCTACTTTACTGAATATTTAGTAGAAAAGGAAATAGAAGTTAGTGCCAATTTTAGTCTTTCAAAAAAAGATGATTTTGTACTCTTTAGAAAAAGTAATGTTAAAGAAAAAGGATATAGTTTTAATTTTGAAAAACAATTAGCTAAGGATGGGAAAATTGTGAGAGATGGGAATGATATCATAATTAGAGATGTTCCAACAGAGCAGCTAGACTCTGCATTTGACGTATGATTTAATCAATATGGCTGATCTCATTGAAAATATAATTCTACTAAAACAAAGACTGACTAACTTACAGACGGTTGATTTTGGTATTAAAGGAAGTATAAAAAGTTTAAAATCAACAGATATTAATATAATCAAAAATGTTTGGAATTTCATCGATGAAATTTTTAAGGCTGAAAGTAATGAAACCATATATATTGATAACATACATGATTTTCTGTCATTCCAAGTTGAAATAATCGTTAAAATAGGAGATGTACCAGGATACTATAAAACCTTTAATAATTTTTTGTCAAGCAACAAGATCAAGTGTCTTTCAAAAAAATTTTACATTGAAGAGCTTAATTATAGAGAAGATGTTGACACCATAATTCCTTCCATTGTAAATGCGTACAAATTAAATTTACAAATAATTTTGCTGCTTTCTAAAATTGCTGATTATAAAAAAGAACAGGGAAACAAATTAGAACTATTTTTTTATAAATCAGAAAAAGGAGTTTCATTGGATGTCGCTTACAGTGAAAATGATTTGTACAACTTGAGAGCAGCAAAAATAGTTGATTTAAAAACGCAATTATTAGATAGTATTGATTCCAGCGAGCGAAAACAATTATTTTTAAATGAGTTAATCTCTGATTTAGACAAAAATGGTAGCACTTATGCAAATCTTCTTAAAGATTGGGAAACGATCATAGCTAATTACGAAAAAAGTTTTAAATTATATTTATCAGGATTTTCATTTGATAAAATAAAAACCTCTTCACTTGAATACTTTCAAAAACTTTCTGACAGATTATATGATAGCATCAATAAAGTATCAAGTTATATATTTGGAATTCCAATTGGTTACATTTTACTGATAAACAATTTTGATTTTAAAGGTGAACAAACATTAAAAAATATTAGTCTTGTAACACTTGGAATTTTATTTTTTTTAATAATGTGGTTTGTATTTTTTAAAAACATTGCCGAAGCTATAGGTGCGATTGAAGGAGATATCAGGAAATTTAAAGAAAAGATTGAAAATAGAAGTGAATTAAAAGAAATAACTACTGAATTGTCTAATTTAGAAGATAAGTCAATAAAAAGTCAGAAAAATAAATTGTTTTTAGTAAAAGTTTTATCCGCAATAATATTAATCGTAACGATTTTAATATTTCTCATTATAACTATTAGGACTGATCGCCAAAGTACAGATGCGGATAAACCAAAACTTAACTTTGTCAAAATACAGTGAATTTATTTGTAATTAATATATCTTGATATAGATAATTTTTCACATTAGAACTAAAGCAAAAGATCAATTCACAAGACATCTATAGGTGCTTAGTAAAATTTTGTTTAAGTGTTGTTAGTGAAAATGAACTAAGTAAATTTGAAAGGACAATAAAATGGATTAATAAAGACTTTACGATTGAAAAGTCACCAATGATTGGTGAAGCGATTTCTTATAAACATTTTTCTTACGAGCCAAAATTATTCATATACATTGGTAAAAACGGCAATAAAAAACTTTCCTATATGATTGGTGAGTTTCAGCTAACATGCAAGTTAATTACCTTTATAATTCCTTTAACTAATAAGGATGATTTTAACTTTGAGGATACAGCTGCTTTTGAAAATTTTTGGAAAGAATTTAATCATTATTCAAAAGTTAAAAGTTGGGTATTCAATGACTATTCCATTGATGATGAAAGAGATTTCACATTTAATTTGAATGGAGAAATTAAATGTGAGCGTAATAAAAACAATAATAAATAATGATTTTTTTTCATTCAAAGCTTCAGGAAATATCACTGAAAGACTAAAAGTTATTTTCCTTTAATTTAGACTATCAATATTTTGCTTCGTCTTATTATATTTGTAACAATTAAGAACCATGCAAAATTCTACATCACAAACCTTTAGAAAAGAAGCGATCTACATTGATGGTAAAGAAAGAACCGATGAAATAGACTCTTATTCTTTTGAGGGCAATAAGTGTGTCGTGGTGTATAAAAATAATGGTAAAGCCTATTCTTATCCTCAACATAGAATTAAGATGGTGAGATCTGCTATTCAAAGTGAGAGAGCAGGAAATATTTTTTCTTATCTAAAGGCGATTGCAGAAAGTGTTTAATATAGCTTTGTCTAAAAGACGAAAGAGAAAAAACTGTTCTTTATTAGGCAGAGAACAGATGACTACTCCTAGTAATTAGTTGTAATAAACAAATTTTTAATATTTTCTAAGCCAAATTTATCTATTTAAATAACCGTCTTTTTACAGCCTACATAATGTTTAATCGCTAAAAGTTTACTATTTTAGTAGATTCTTAAGGATTAAAAATCCCTAATCAAATAACGCTTATTTCTATGTCAGAAGAACAGAAGAAAATATTGGAGCAACAGCTCTGGAATATAGCCAATACGTTACGTGGAAAAATGAATGCAGATGAATTCCGAGATTATATTTTGGGATTTATTTTTTATAAATATTTGGCTGAAAAAATGGAAATCTATGCGAATTCCATTTTGGAAGAAGATCAAATCCAATTCAGAGATATCAAAGAAGATACGCCTAAAGGTTTAGAATATATTGAAGCCATTCGAGAAGAAGCTCTGGAAACATTAGGGTATTTTTTAAAACCTTCTGAGCTATTTAGCGAAATTACCAAAAGAGGTGATAACAATTTTATTCTTGAAGATTTACAAAAAATCCTGACCAATATCCAGCTCAGTACAATGGGTACACAAAGTGAAGAGGACTTTGAGGACTTGTTCTCTGATATGGATTTGAATAGTAATAATCTGGGTAGAACTGCTGATGCTAGAAATACACTTATCGTAAAAGTTCTAAAGCATCTCGATGAAATTGACTTCAAATTGAATGATACAGAATTGGATGTTTTAGGAGATGCTTATGAGTATTTGATTGGTCAGTTTGCCAGCGGTGCAGGAAAAAAAGCGGGGGAGTTTTATACCCCTCAGGAAGTTTCTAAGATTCTTGCAAAGATTGTTACAACTGGCAAAAATCGTTTAAAATCGGTATATGACCCAACTTGTGGTTCGGGATCATTATTATTACGGGTTGCAAGAGAAGTAAAAGATGTCAATAATTTCTACGGACAAGAGATGAACCGAACAACGTACAATCTTGCCCGGATGAATATGATATTGCATGGCGTGCATTATCGTCAATTCGATATTAAACAGGAGGACACACTAGAACATCCACAGCATTTAAACGATATGCCATTTGAAGCGATTGTCGCAAATCCTCCTTTTTCAGCGAAATGGAGTGCCAATCCCTTATTTCTAAATGATGATCGTTTTAGCCAATATGGAAAATTAGCTCCGTCAAGTAAAGCTGACTTTGCATTTGTACAACACATGATCTATCATTTGGCAGAAAATGGGACAATGGCTATTGTTCTGCCTCATGGTGTATTGTTCCGTGGAGCAGCAGAACTGCATATCCGTAAATATTTGATTGAACAGAAAAATTATTTAGATGCGGTCATCGGCTTGCCTGCTAATATTTTTTACGGAACAAGTATACCTACTTGTATTCTGGTGTTTAAAAAGTGTAAGGAAGATCCTGACCATATCTTATTTATCGATGCCAGTAAAGAATTCGAGAAAGTTAAGAACCAAAATATGTTACGGGAAGAACATATTGATAAGATTGTAGAAACCTACCGTAACAGAACCACTATTGAAAAATACAGTCATCTAGCTACTCTAAAAGAAGTTGAAGAGAATGACTATAACCTCAATATTCCTCGCTATGTAGATACGTTTGAAGCCGAAGAAGAAATCGATATCCAATCCGTAATGCAGGAAATCAAATCTTTGGAAGCCAAACGAGCGGAACTAGACAAAGAGATCGATGTGTACTTCAAAGAATTGGGACTTGTTTTTTAGTTATGAATGATAAATTATGAGTTATGAAACAAGATCAAAATATTATCATCTACAAAACCCAAGACGGTAAAGTTTCTATTGCTTTATATGCAAAAGACGGCTCTGTCTGGATGAACCAAAATCAGTTAGCAGAACTTTTTGACACCTCTAAGCAAAATATAGGCCAACATATTAATAATATATTAGAAGACAATGAATTAGAGGCTAATTCAGTTGTAAAGAATTACTTTACAACTGCCTCAGATGGTAAAAATTACGATGTAACTTTTTACAGTCTGGATATGATTTTGGCGATTGGTTTTCGTGTTAGAAGTAAGCGGGGTACACAGTTTCGCCAATGGGCCAATCGGAACCTGAAAGAATATATGATTAAAGGTTTTGTAATGGATGACGAACGTCTTAAAAATCCTGACGGAAGACCTGATTATTTTGATGAGTTACTGGCTCGCATTCGGGATATTCGGGCTTCCGAAAAGCGATTTTATCAAAAAGTTCGTGATTTATTTGCACTAAGCAATGATTATGACAAAACCGACAAAGCCACTCAAATGTTTTTTGCAGAAACGCAAAATAAATTGCTCTATGCGATTACAGAAAAAACGGCTGCAGAAATTATTGTCAGTCGTGCCAACGCCGATGAACCCAATATGGCTTTGCAAAGTTGGAAAGGTTCAGTGGTAAGAAAACAAGATATTTTCATCGCCAAAAATTATCTGACCGAAGATGAAATGGACAGTCTGAACAGATTTGTCGTAGTATTCTTGGAAACAGCAGAATTGAGAGCTAAAAACAGACAGGATATTACGATGGATTTTTGGCGGCAAAATGTAGACCGGATTATTGAGTTTAACGATAAAAAACTTTTGTCTAATAAAGGAAGTATCAGCAATGTCCAAATGGAAAAGATGATTGAAAAAGTCTTTCAGAAATTTGATACCCAACGTAAAAAACGAGAAGCTGAACAAGCTGATGCCGAAGATTTACAGGATTTAAAAACTTTGGAAGAAGAAGTAAGAATGAGAAAGAAGTAAATCCTTAATGCTGAATAAAAAGATAATATTATGACCGAGATACAAAAAGGCAATAAAAGTGTTGGCAAGGTTCCCAATTTGAGATTTCCGGGGTTCTCAGAGCCTTGGAAATCTGGGAAATTAGCTGAGATATGTGAGATAAATCCAAAAAATGCAAATCTGCCCACCTCTTTTGTTTATATTGATTTAGAAAGTGTTTCAAATGGAAGGTTATTGAAAGAAGATATTGTTTCCAAAGATGAAGCTCCAAGCAGAGCTCAAAGAGTGTTGTCGAAAAATGATGTCCTTTTTCAAATGGTTAGACCGTATCAAAAAAATAATCTTTATTTTGATAAAGAAGGAAAATATGTAGCATCGACAGGATATGCACAGATTAGAACAAAACAAAATTCTCGGTTTGTTTTTCAATATTTACATAATCAAAAATTCGTTGATAATGTTATTGAAAGATGTACAGGTACGAGTTATCCTGCTATTAATTCATCTGATTTAGGGAATATTATTATAGCTTATCCAAATTTTGAAGAACAAGAAAAAATCTCATCATTCCTATCGCTGATAGATGAAAGGGTTACAACCCAAAACAAAATAATTGAGGAATTAAACGTATTAAAAAATACAACTACCAGAAAACTCTTTTCACAAGAGATGAGATTTAAAAATGATAATGGAAATGATTATCAGGAATGGGAAGTAAAAAAAATAAAAGATGTTGGTAAATTTTCTGTTGGTGGTGATTTAAGTAAATTAAATTATCAAAAAGAAAAGTCAGGAAAATATATTTATCCAATTTATGCAAACGGTGAGGGATTCGGGTTATATGGATATGCAACTTCATTTCAACATCCAGAAAATTGTGTTACCGTAAGTGGTAGAGGAAATTTAGGTGTGGCAAATGTTCGATATGAAAAATTTTGTGCAATTGTAAGACTGATAGTTATTTATCCTGATTTTTATATTCATCCTAAATATTTACAAGAGGTTATAAATAATGTAGATTTTGCTATTGAAAGTACGGGAGTTCCTCAATTGACTGTTCCTCAAATTTCAAACTATTCAATTGCAATTCCTTGTTTGGAAGAACAAACCAAAATCGCTAATTTCCTTTCCTCTATCGACTCAAAAATTGATATTGAAAACAAAATTTTGACTAAATTAGAAGAACAGAAAAAGTTTTTACTACAACAAATGTTTGTATAGGATTTACACAAACATTTGTTGTAAAAGGTATTTCTTTTGTATTTCCAGTTGCTCTAACATTGCTTTTTCAGTTTGAATTTTTTGGTCAACTTTAGACAGAAAAGATGCTACTCTTACTTGTTCTTTTAATGATGGAAGAGAAATTGTTATTTGTTTCACAATTTCAGCAGATAAATTACCTTGGCCTCCTTGTAAATAAGTATTAATTATAGATTCTTTTTTGTGTAGTAAATAGGAATATATAAAATAATGATTTTCTGATGATTTAATACAAAGTACAGCCTGGTTTATAGCACCTTTTATTTTACATATTCCAACCTCACCACTCGTTGCTCCATATAGTGCGTACAAAATATCGCCAATTTCAACCATTTTAGCGGATGAGTTCTTTAATCCTAATTCACTTATGAATTGTTCTGTATTGTTAGAGTTAATTTCTCCAGAACGTATAAATGGAATATCACCATTAAAAAATTCTCTTTTTGAAGTTAATGGAGTTCCACCCGAATAAAATGTTGCAATTTCACCTAAAGTTTTTTCTTTCCAAATATTTGTAAACATTTCAAACCTTATTTTCTGCTTGAATATTTGATTGCGAAAATTTCGGATTAAGGTTTCTAATTGTTCAATTATTTTGTTTTGGGTTTGGATTCTTTCATCAAGTAAAGCTAAAAAAGAAGAAATTTTACTCTGCTCATTGAGTTTGGGCAAATTTAAAGAAAGAGAAGCTAATTGACTTGAGTATAGATGCACTACAGAAATACCCTGTGCCAAATTAGCTATTTCCATTTTCTTTTTATTGTTTAAATAATAGGATAAAAAGACTCCATTATTCTCAGTTTTGATGATATTCAAATCACCTCCTAATGCAATCCCAGACTTCAAAACGCAGGAAGCTGTTGCAATGTCGATTGTTGTTTCACCAGAAGCAGGAATTATGATGTCATTCTTCTCACTTAAAACTAAAGTCGATGTATTTACATTCGTCTTGGACTTTATTTCGTTGATAACTTCGCTATAATGTGTATAGAGTTCGCCATATCTTATACACTCAGTAATTCCATTTTCTTCAATGTCACTTTTGGAAATTCCTTTTCCTTTGGAAAACTTAGCAATTTCCCCCAGCTTCTTCACTTCCCACTCCCCATCAAACCCCGGAAATCTTAAATTGGGAACTGTACTTACTAAAAAGTAAAAATCTCAAATCTAAAAGATTAATAATCCTTAATCTTCAATTGCTTTCCTTTGAGATTTAAAATTTAGATATAATGAATGTACAAAAACAACTCTCAGAAGTGATTGATTTATGGAAAACAGACAAAAAAAACTATGTAAAAAAATCGACATTTTCGGCTTATGTATTATTAATCGAGAATCATTTATTGCCAACATTTGGAGATAAAGAGGAAGTTCCAGAAGTTGACGTTCAGAACTTCGTTCTGCATAAGTTAGCATCAGGTTTAAGCCAGAAAACCATTAAAGATATTCTGATTGTTTTGAAGATGGTACTGAAATTCGGTGCAAAAAACAAATGGATTACATACGAGCCTTTTGAAATTCAATATCCGACCGTTCGTGAAAGCCAGCAAATTGAAGTGCTTACTAAGACTGATCAGAAAAAAATAATGACCTACATACAAGAACATTTTACATTTCGGAACTTGGGAGTTTATATATGTTTAAGTGCAGGAATGCGTATTGGGGAAGTATGTGCCTTAACCTGGGAAGATATTGATACAGATAATGGGATTATTAGCGTTAATAGAACCATCCAGCGTATTTATGTTATAGAAGATAGAATTCGTAGAACGGAATTAATTTTAGACACTCCGAAAACTAAAAATTCTATTCGTGAAATTCCGATAAGTAAGGATTTATTACGCATATTGAAACCCTTTAAAAAGATAGTGAATCCAACCTTTTTTGTATTAACAAACGATGCTAAACCCACAGAACCCAGAACCTACAGAAGCTATTACAAAAATTTAATGAAAGAATTAAAAATGCCTGAACTGAAATTTCACGGTTTAAGACATAGTTTCGCAACCCGATGTATCGAAAGTAATTGTGATTACAAGACTGTGAGTGTACTTCTGGGACATTCCAATATCAGCACCACTTTAAATCTCTATGTACATCCTAATATGGAACAAAAGAAGAAAGCTATTGAGCAGATGTTTAAGGCTCTTAGATAAGTTTTAGATTATGGATTAGGAGAACATTTTATTTTGTTAAATTTGTACATAGATGAAAAGAACAAGATAAACTCCTAATTCATAATTATTTTGAGCAAACAGTCCGAACAAATTTTAGAAGAGCAACTCGTTGCCCAATTACAGAAATTGGGCTATAAATATGCTTTTATTGCTGATGAAAAAGCTTTACTGACCAACCTGAAAACACAGTTAGAAAAACACAATCATCTACAATTCAGTGATAGTGAATTTGAAAAAGTATTGAATATACTTAATAAAGGTTCTGTATTCGAAAAAGCCAAAGTATTGCGTGAAAAAAAACATCACATTATTCGGGATAATGGTGATAACCTCTATTTTGAATTTCTCAATGTAGAACATTGGTGTCAGAACGAATATCAGGTGACCAATCAAATTACACAAGAAGGTAAATATGAAAACCGTTATGATGTAACCTTACTGGTGAATGGGTTGCCTTTGGTACAAATTGAACTGAAGCGAAGAGGTTTGGAAATGAAAGAAGCATTCAACCAAATCAACCGCTATCAAAAACATAGTTTCGGAGCTGGTAAAGGATTGTTTCATTTTGTACAGTTATTCGTTATTAGCAATGGTGTCAATACAAAATATTTCAGCAATTTTGGAACTCATAAGCAGGAATATCTTCAAACTTTTCATTGGACAGACGAACAAAATAATCCATTAAATAATATTTTAAACGGCTTTACCGATTCTTTTTTAGAACCTTGCCATATCAGTAAAATGATCTGTAAATACATCGTTCTGAATGAAACTGACAAACGTCTGATGGTACTTCGTCCATACCAATATTATGCGGTAGAAAGCATTATTAAAAAGGTACAAGAAAACGAAATACTGAACGGCTATAACATCGAAAAAAATGGTTATATCTGGCATACAACAGGAAGTGGTAAAACTTTAACCAGCTTTAAAGCCAGTCAGATTCTATCCAAAATTCCGGCCATCAAAAAAGTGGTTTTTGTGGTAGACAGAAAAGATCTGGACTATCAAACGAATCAGGAGTATGATAAGTTTAGTAAAGGATCCGTAAGTTCTGCTACGAATACGGATGACCTGATTCGTAAATTCAATGACCCGAATGTTCGCATCATCGTTACTACCATTCAAAAGCTGAATAATGCAATTTCAGGTAGAAATTTATCGAAAATGAAATCTATTCAGCACGAAAGAATGGTTTTTATCTTTGACGAATGTCATCGTTCGCAATTTGGTGATACCCACAAAAACATCGTCAGTTATTTTACCAATATTCAACTATTTGGCTTTACAGGTACTCCTATTTTGGCAGAGAATGCAGATGGAGAAAAAACAACCGCAAGCTTGTTTGGGAAATGTCTGCATAAATATGTAATTACAGATGCCATACGTGATGAGAATGTATTGAAGTTTTCTGTAGAATACATTCAGACCTTTAAACAGAAAGAACATATCATTGATTTAAAAGTAGAGCAAATCAATGAAACTGAAGTTTTTGAAGCTCCTGAACGAAAGGAAGCTATTGTAGATTACATCATTCAATACCACGATCAGAAAACGCAAAACAGAAAATTTTGTGCCATGATGTGTGTACAGGATATTGATTCGGTCATTCAATACTATGAAATTTTCAAGCGTAAAAAACAAGAGGGACAGCACGATTTAAAAATAGCGACTATTTTTAGCTTTGCTCAGAATGAAGAGGAAATGGAAGATGCTGTTTATTCCCAATTAGGAATGGTTGCTGAACCACAAGCAGTTTACGGCTACAAACCTCATCGCAGAGAATTATTAGAAACGTATGTACAAGACTTTAATGAATTATTTGGAGAGAAACAGAACGTAAAAGATACCGAAGGATTTTATAATTATTACAATGCGGTAGCCAAAAAATCAAAGCAAAACGAGACAGATATTTTATTGGTAGCTAATATGTTTTTGACAGGATTCGATAGTAAGTATTTAAATACCTTATACGTTGATAAAAATCTGAAATATCATGGATTGATACAAGCATTTAGCCGTACCAATCGTATTCTGGATAAGAATAAAACGCAAGGAAATATTGTATGTTTCCGAAACCTTAAAGACAAAACAGACGAAGCCATCGCTTTATTCAGCAATAAAGAAGCAATTGACGAAATCATAGTGGAACCCTACGAAGCGTATGTAGAGAAGTTCAACGAAGCCACGCAGAAATTATTAGAAATCGTTCCGGAAGTAGTATCTGTTGACGGCTTATATTCGGAAGAAGATCAGCTACAGTTTATTTTGGCTTTCCGTGCCATGATGCGTTTACATAAGAAGATGAGCCATTACACAGAGTTTACTTGGGATGATTTACAGATGGAAGAACAGCTTTTTGCAGATTACACGAGCAAATATTTGGATTTAAAGGAAAGACTCGATCCTACTGATCCGTCTAAAAAAGCGTCTATTCTTAATGATATAGATTTTGAATTGGAATTGATTAGGCGTGATACAATCAATGTAACTTACATACTTCAGTTATTGATTAAATTCAATTCGAAACATAGTGCAAAAGACAAAGAAAGTATTGAAAAAGACATATTCAATTTACTGAACACCGAAGTGTCATTAAGAAGTAAAAGGGAATTGATTGAGAAATTTATTCAAGAAAGTTTACCCCATATTGAAGATACGGATACCATCCCCGAAGAGTTCGAAAAATTCTGGACTGTAGAGCAAGAAAAGGCACTTCAGGAACTAGTTAGGACAGAAAATCTTTCCGAAGAAAAAACGGAAAGACTTATAGAGAACTATTTGTTTACAGAACGTGAACCTTTACGAAAAGAAATTTTAGATTTACGAAAAGAAGGAAGGCCGAGTGTATTAAAATCTAAGGAAATCGGAGACCGTATTCTAAATAAAATCATAGGATTCGTAGACACTTTTGTTAATGGGATATCAGGAAATTAATGTTTTATTCTAGTAGGTATTAATAAGAATCAAAAATATTTAAGAGTGATAAATAAAGGATAAGATTTAGAAATTGCTATAGCATGTTTCATATTAGTTTTAAAACTTTGTCCTATTTATATTTGTTTGCTACTATTTAATCGTGATAGAAAATCCTGCCATTCAAAATAGAAATATTTGCAAATGAAAGTTATTAAATCTATGCAAAATACCTCACCATATACCTTTAGAAAAGAAGCCATCTACATCGATGGTAAAGAAAGAACCGATGAAATAGACTCTTATTCTTTTGAGGGCAATAAATGTGTCGTGGTGTATAAAAATAATGGTAAAGCCTATTCTTATCCTCAACATAGAATTAAGATTGTGAAATCTGCTATTCAAAGTGTGAGAGCCGGAAATATTTTTTCTTATCTGAAGGCGATTGCAGAGAGTATTGGTTTGAAGACCGAGGAAGGCAATAATATTCTAGCCAATAGCTATGGGAGCATCCGCTTTATTCCAGAAACTTCTATTCTATATAATTTCCTTAATGGAAAAGAACCCGAAAAGAATTACCACGCCTCTCCTATTGAAATCTTTCCTTTTGGTTTTAATCTGAGCCAGAAAGTTGGAGTTGACCATGCATTTTCAAATCCGTTAAGTGTTATTGAAGGTCCTCCGGGAACTGGAAAGACCCAGACTATTCTTAATATTATTGCCAATGCGGTGATGAATAATCAGAGTGTAGCTGTTGTTTCAAGCAATAATTCGGCGACAAAAAATGTATTTGAGAAACTTGAGAGCAATGGGGTTTCTTTTATGGCAGCATTACTAGGAAGCAGCCAGAATAAAAAGGAATTTATCGATGCTCAGACTGAAATCCCGGATCTGTCAGATTTCAGATTAGAGGAAGAACAGGAACAATCTCTTATGCAGTCTATTCCTCTTCTTTTTGCTGAACTTACTGAAAAGCTGGAACTAAAGAATGAATTGGCTTTACTTACGCTGAAAATTGATAAGATTAAAACAGAGCATCAGCATTTTACGGATGATGTAGCATTGGCAACCGAAATCCGTTTTAAAAAGAATATCAGTTCAGATCAGCTGCTTTCATTATGGGTGACATTGGAAGAGTATGAGAAAACTGGTAAGAGGTTTTACTGGTGGCGCAAACTGATATTTCCTTTTCTGTACGGGGTGAGAGATAAATTTTTTTATACCTTATCTTATGAAGAGATGATTCGAATTGTTCAGTCCAAATACTATGACGTAAAAATTTCAGAGCTTAGTCTGAGAAAGCAGGAACTGCAAAACACTTTACAGGATTTTTCTTTCCATGATAAAATGAAAGAATATACGGAAGGGGCGATGCAGCTTTTTAAAAACAAACTCTACCAAAAATATAAAGAACAGGAACGTTCAGAGTATACCGAATGGGATCTCCGTTTCAAATCAGAAGAATTTATTAAAGATTATCCTGTCATTATGAGTACCACTTACTCATTAAGAAGAAGTCTTGCTGAAAATGTAATCTATGATTACGTCATTGTAGATGAATCTTCACAGGTGGATCTTGCGACGGGACTTCTTGCATTATCCTGTGCAAAGCAGGCCGTCATTGTAGGAGATTTAAAACAGCTTCCTAACGTAGTAAATTCTGAAACCGCAGAAAACACAGATCAAATCTTTAATAACTATGATATTCCGGAACCTTATCGATATTCCAATCATAGTCTACTTTCTTCTGTCACAGAAGTATTTCCGAACATTCCTAAAACACTGTTAAAGGAACATTACCGCTGCCATCCTAAAATCATTGATTTTTGTAACCGTAAGTTTTATCATGACCAGTTGATTATTCTTTCGGAAGGACAGACGGAAAGAGAAGCTCTATTAGTCTATAAAACAACTGAAGGCAACCATGCCCGCCAAAGAGAGAATCAGCGGCAGATTGATGTGATTATTCAGGAAATTATTCCCCAGCAGAAGCTGGAAGGTGTGAATCTGGGAATTGTAACGCCTTACCGCAATCAAACCATCGCACTGCAAAGAACCTTTAAGGGAACAGATATCAAAGCCGATACGGTAGATAAATTTCAGGGAAGAGAAAATGATGTGATCATTATCTCTACAGTAGATAATGAAATCTCTGAATTCACCTACAATCCCAACCGCCTGAATGTAGCCATTTCAAGAGCCAAAGATCAGCTGATTCTATTGGTAAACGGAAATGAAAGTGATAATGACACCAACATCTCAGATCTGATCCGCTATATTGATTACAATAATTTCAATACGGTCAAAAGTGAGGTTCATTCTATTTTTGATTACCTATACAAAAGATATGAAGAAAAAAGAAGAACACTTTTATCGCATCAAAAAAAGAAATCTGTTTTCGACAGTGAAAATCTTATGTACACATTAATAAAGGACGTTTTGTTCGACGATGAGTTTTCTAAATATGATGTTATTCTTCATCATCCATTGAGAAATCTCCTATCAGATTTTTCCAGATTAAGTTCTGAAGAAGAGCGTTACGCAAGGCATCACGCCACACATCTTGATTTTCTGATCTACAATAAGCTGGGAAAAAATCCTGTATTAGCCATAGAAGTTGACGGGTATGAATATCATAAAACGGAAAGCCGACAAGCCGAAAGAGACGTCATGAAGAACGAAATCTTGGAGAAATACAAAATTCCGCTCGTAAGGTTTTCAACGACAGGAAGTGGTGAGAAAGAGAAACTAACCAAAGCTTTAAGAATATTGAAATCATAAGTTTCCGAGATTACGGGAGACCACCCCGTCTTATTTCGCAGAAATAAGACACCCCTCCAAGGGAGGGGAATTTTTTTTATCAATAATGGATATTATAAAAATTTTAAGGCTACGGTTTCTTCTACCAGTTCGGCTACTTTTTCGGTTTCGTCGGAAGAGATCATTTCAAAAAACGGAACTTCTCGCATTTCTTCTCAAAATCTATGTTGTGCGGTAATCTGTTGGGGGTCATCTGCTATTATGATTGGTGCTAGAACTTCTATGAAGAAGGGAATCTTCATTTAACTCTTCTCAAATTGAAAAACCAAAATACATAAGCACCAATGTACAGCACTTTTTAGTTTCTTGTTTTCAGCCTAATCTTCACATTATATACGATGTCATCATCAAAGTATAGATGTAGAAGTTTCTCGGTTTTTCCGCTGATGTCGTATTCCACAGGATAACTCCATGTACCATCAGAATAAATGCGAGGGTCGTTGCCAAAGATGAGCAATATTTGCTTACGGTTCTTACGGATGGGAATTTTCTGCCGGACAATATCTTCTACGAAAACCTTTCTTTTATCTGGATATGATTTCCATATATGACTGTCAAATTGATGATTACCAAAATTTAAAGATAGGAGAATTTTGTTAATAATTTTCTTCATAGAAAAAATAATGCGATATTGTATCGTCAAAGATAATTATTCCAAAGTTATATTATGTTAAGTAAATTATATTTTTATTCAATTTTTACGAAAAATATTGCACAAATTACAGAACTATTTTTTTAATACGAAATGTAATTAAGCAGATTTCTGGATAAGGATTTATCAAACGTAAGGTTAAACAAAAGATTAAAATATTTGATTTACCTTTTTTAAGATCAACCAAGGCGTAAAACTTAGCAAAGCAACACAAAGCTTTGTGATATTTTGCTAAACGAAATAGAAGATTTGACGTAGTCAATTGCCTTAGTATAGCTTTAAAGCATTATAAAAAGTAAACTTCTCTTTTTTTGCGATAAAATAATTACTCCATGAATACCAACCATTTAAAAACTTTCTTATCCGGAACTAAGGCAAACTAGCTATATTAAATAATCGGTAGCAGAACGAAATAATTAGAATCCCATATTAATAATAAGTCCTGAGAATAATCTCAGGACTTATTATTTAATTAGAGTTCGGGATAAGGATTTATAAAACGCAAAGCTAAACAAAAGAGTAAAATATTTGATTTACTTATTTTTAAGATAAAAAAAGGCGTAGAACTTACCAAAGTAACACAAAACTTTTGTGTTACTTTGGTAAACGAAATCAAACAAAATGTATTTATTTTTTTGAAAATCTTTTAATAAAAGAATTTTGTAATTACCTCACTAATTCTCGATCTGTCATCATCAGTAAGATTAGATCCAGAAGGTAAGCACAAACCATTATCAAATAATTGTTCTGCTACATTTGTTCCATAATAGGGAGCATCCGCAAAAACAGGTTGTACATGCATTGGCTTCCACAGGGGTCTCGATTCTATATTATCTTCTAATAAAGCCAATCTTAAATCTTCACGATTTTTACCGGTAATTTCTGGATTTACAGTAATCGCTGAAAGCCAGTGATTGGAGAAAAAATCTTCTGATGGCTCAGTAAATACTTCTACCCCTTTTATATTTTTAAAGAGATCAATATAGAAATCATGCATTTTTCTGCGGGCTTCTACTCTATCATTTAACACTTCCATTTGTCCACGACCAATTCCTGCTACGATATTGCTCATCCTGTAGTTGTACCCAATGTGTGAATGCTGATAATGAGGTGCATTGTCTCTTGCCTGAGTTGAAAGAAATACCGCTTTATCTTTATCTTCCTGAGTATGGCAAACCAATGCTCCACCTCCGGAAGTAGTAATGATTTTATTTCCGTTAAAAGATAAAATGCCGAATCGTCCAAAAGTTCCACAAGCTCTGTTCTTATATCGCGAACCTAACGCTTCTGCCGCATCTTCAATCACAGGAATTTCATATTCTGCTGCAATACTCAGAATTTCGTCCATTTTAGCAGGCATTCCGTATAAATGAACAACAATAATTGCTTTTGGTTTTTTCCCTTTTGAAATTCGGTCTTCTATGGCTTCTTTTAAAGCTTTCGGACACATATTCCAGGTTTCTGGTTCGGAATCTATGAAAACAGGAGTTGCTCCGCAGTAGGTTATGGGATTGGCAGAAGCTGAAAACGTCATAGACTGGCAAATCACCTCATCTCCATGCTTTACATCACATTCGATAAGTGCCAAATGAAGTGCAGCCGTACCAGCAGAAAGGGCTGCTACTTTTACCTCTGTATTGAAGTAACTTTCTAAATCTTTTTCAAAACCATCTACATTGGGACCTAAGGGAGCTACCCAATTTGCCGCAAATGCTTCGTTTACATATTTTTGTTCGTTCCCACCCATGTGTGGTGAAGAAAGCCATATTTTTGAGTTCATATTTACAATTTTATTCATGAAATTTAATTGGTTTTGCAGGTATTCCTACTGCCGTACAATTTGCAGGTAAACTTTTTGACACTACAGCTCCAGCTCCAACAATTGTATTTTCACCAATATCTAATAAATTAATAATCTTCGCTCCCGTACCAACATATACTCCTTGCTCAATTTTAACTTCTCCCGAGATATTAACAGACGGCATAAATGAAGAGAATGCACCTATCTTTGTATCATGACCTACAGTGCAGGAAAGATTCAAAATTACAAAATCTTCAATATCAATATTACAGGTGATTATTGTTCCTTCACAAATAATACAACCCTTTCCTATATTTACATAATCATTTGAAACACTTGATTTAGGGTGAATAATTGAGGGAAAACTAATTTTTGTACTATTTATTTTTTGTGCGATTTTTTTTTTGATTTTAGGATCTGCAATACAAAGTATAACGCATAGATCTTCCTCAAAATTATTAATTTCATTTACCCCTCCCAAAACAGGAAAATTATTGATTAAAATTCCTTTATCTTTGCCGTCATCAAAATATCCGATGAAATCATATATTTTATTATTTCTATTTATTTCATCAATTATAGTTTTAACTTCCCTTCCGAAGCCACCTGCTCCAAAAACTGCTATTTTTTTCATATTTAATTAATTATTTCCGTTAAATGCTTCCATTGTAGCCTGCCCCTCCTGTGAAATACCTTCTCTTTTAAATACTTTTTTAAATGTTGTTAAAAAAACCTTCACATCAGTTTTAAAACTTAGATTATCCACATACCAAACATCCAGTTCAAATTTTTTTGTCCAGGAAATAGCATTTCTTCCATTTACCTGCGCCCAACCTGTAATTCCTGGTCTTACATTATGACGGCGTTTTTGTGTTTGATTATATAACGAAAGATATTGTGGAAGTAAAGGTCTCGGACCAATTAAAGACATATCTCCTTTTAAAACATTGATTAGCTGTGGTATCTCATCTAATGATGTTTTACGAACGAATGAACCGACAGCAGTAAGCCTTTCAGAGTCTGAAAGCAAATTACCATAATCATCTTTTTTATCATTCATAGTCTTAAACTTAATGATTTTAAAAATCTTTTCGTGTAAACCAGGACGAGCCTGAAAGAAAAAGGGTTTCCCGTTGTTTGCAAAATAAAGACCAATGGTAACAATAATAAAAATGGGGCTTAAAATTAATAAGCCAAAGAACGCAACTGTTATATCAATTAGTCGTTTTAAAAAAAATCTATACATGACGTATTATTTTATAATAATCTTTGGCTTATGTAGCACAACAGTTGCATTATCTGGAATGTCTTCAACGACAATTGCATTTGCACCAATCTTAACATTACTACCTACATTAAAGCCAGCTAACTAAACTGAACCTGTTGAAAATATTACATTATCTCCAATCTGCCCTCCTCCATGTGCAAGGGTTACACCATGATATATAATAGAATTTGCACCTATTACAAGATCATGCCCAATGATGATATTCTTAGGTCCATGAGGTAAATGTGGAGGAGTTTTAAAACTTGAACCAGAGTTATAATTTGTTCCAAATGAGCAATTAAATTTATTATCAATTTTTTTTATATAATATAAATAATATAACTTTAACAAAATATTTCTATAATTTGGATCAACGACTTTACTTCTTCTCCTCCAATATTTTTTATGATTATATCCTTGTATAAAGGATAAAACAAGATGACCGATTTTGCTATTAAAATTAAATCCCATATTAATTTGATATACTAATGGATTGATAATAATTTATTGCTTCACGTAGAACATCTTCATGATTGTATTTTTCAACTACATTATTAATACAAAATTCTTTCATTTCACATAATTTGTTTTGTTGTAAAAATACTTCAGCCATTTTACTTTGCAATGCTTCTTTATTTTTAGGGGGTATTAAAAAGCCATTTTTATCTTCTTTTATAATTTCTTCGTAGCCAGTAATTCTTGAAGCTATGATAGGTATTCCCATTAAATTAGCTTCCAATAAAGACAAACCAAACCCCTCTCGATAAGATGGTGATACAAAGACATTCATTAATGAGAGATACTTTTTTACATCTTTCTGAAAACCTGCTTCAATTATATTAGGATTTTTCTTGATAATTAGCTTTGTAGAATTTTCTAAAGGATCTAAATCATCTTCATAAGGTCCTACTAAAATTAATTTTATCTTTTTATTTATTTGATTTAATTCCTCAAATGACGACACCAATTCGTTAATTCCTTTATCACCTACAAGACGGCCAATAAAACCGAAAACAAAATCATCATCGGAAATACATAGTTCTTCCTGTATTATTGCTTTGTTATATCTAGCATTGATATATTCGCTGATGAACATTCCATTAACACTACCATTATGGATTACTTCTATAGTTTTATTGGTTAATTCCTCATGAGCTGTTATTTTAATTCCATTACTCACTGCAATAAGATCAGTCGCAAAAAAACAAGCAGCCTTTTCCATTCCTTTAAGTAGTTTTCTTTTAAAACCTTTTGCTCCTTGATATCTCAAACCATGAATGTAATATATCCTGTGGGGAACTTTCGTGAGAAATCCGGCAAGTAGACCAAGTAAAGAAGCTTTAGGTGTATTGCAGTGAATGATGTTTGGCTTTTCACTTAAAAAATAAAGTACTAAATTAATTAAACTTCTAACATCGTTTATTAATGATATATTACGATTCATTTTTATTGCCTTAAAATTCACATTTTCTTCATTAGCAATTTCATCAAGCAATAATGATGGGGAGCTTACTAATGTTACCTCATAAATTTCATTTAACTTATTGATTTGATTTCGAAAGAAATTTAATGATATTGGTACTGTAGTTAATAATATAAATTTAGATCTTTTTTTCATGATATTTTTTTTTCAAATAAAACTTTATCAGAATTAGTCCAAAAGGAAATTTTAAAACTTTTCGAAAAAAATCTTTATTTCTATGTTTCAAGTTATAATCTAAATTATATAAATTATTCTTTTTCAAATCATTAATTTTTTCTCTTAAAAACTTATCTCCTAAATGATTTTTCAGAGTATGGAAAATGATATCAACCGTTAAATAAGTCAATCTTTCTTTAACAAATTTTTTTTCTAAACTTGATAATGTCAGGTTTCTTGTAAAATTCATAATATGATAACCTACTTCTAACATATCATTGACAAGTTTTATTTTTCTTTGTTTATCAAAATTTCTTGTAATAGAATTTTCTACCTGAACAAAATACTGTAGTTGTTCATCATAACTTTTTATCTGTTTACATAAGAAAAATGATCGAGTATTAAACTCAAAATCTTCTATATATATTTGTTCCGTAAACAATAAATTATGTTGAGATAAAAATTTTTTAGAATATAATTTATTACAAGCTGAAAACATTGAGGGATAATCATTATAGTAGGAAATTCCGTCTAATTTTTCATCAACATTTTTTGCATGAAACTCGCTAAGAATATTATTATTTGATGTAATATTTTTTGAAGAAAATTCTATAATTTCGGATACTTCTTCCTTCAAAAATTGAAAATTTTGCTTGATTAAAATATCATCTGCATCTAAAAATAAAATATATTTTCCATTAGCGTTTTTGATTCCTAAATTTCTTGCTCCCCCCAGACCTTTATTAGTTTGAGAAAAAACCTTAATCCTACTGTTTACATTAATTAAATCATTTGCAACATCATAAGAATCATCTAGAGAGCCATCATTTATCATCAGTATTTCATAATCAATCTCATCAATCTGAATATTTTTAATACACCCTTCTAAGTAGTGAGAGACATTATACATTGGAATTATTATAGATAATATCATTAACTTAATTTTATAACGTTCATAAAAAATGTAAAACCAAAATAAGCGAGTGTCACATAAATAATTGCCTTGTATGGATCTTTAAATAATTGCTTCTTCAACAAAGGATAAATAATAACTATAGCCATTAGAAACCAAGATAAGTAAGCAAATCGATTTGAAAAATTTGCCTTAATGACTAAAATCCAGAAAGCATTAGTAATGACATATGTTGAGTAGATAATTCTATATTTATTGTCATTAAATTTTTTTTTAATAATGTAAAAGTATCCAGCATAAACTGCAGAAAAGCTGTATAAAACAAAATCCCATCTAAATCCTACACTGCTAAAATTATCATTATTAATATTCCCTTCTGTCAAATATGATGTCCGATCATCCTCAATTAATCCAGCAAATAATGTTTGTATTACATCTCCTAATACTAATGAAATAGGTATACAACCAAACCAAGCATATACAATATTCTTAGGATTTTTGTATAAATTTGCTACAATAAACCCAATTGTTGGAATTATCATAGAACTGTGAAACTGTATAGATATACAAAGAATCAGTACTTGAAGCCACCTTTTATCGGTCACAAAAACAAGTAAAAAAATAGATGTTGCAATTCCATTTCTAATTCCATTTGTTCCATATGCCCAAAAAGAGAATGACGCAACAAATAAGAAAAATGAGTAAAATGCGTACTTTTTGAAAAATATTTTTGAAACAATAAATAGAGGGATGATATAAAAGCATGCTAGTAAAAAAAAATACTGATTAGCATTTAAAAATTTAGAGGTAAAATACGTTAGATACCAAAAAAAATAATCTGATTTAATCTTAGTGGGATCCCCACCAGATTTATAATATTCAAATTCATAATTATAAGTTGTCATATCCAAAAATTTCCCACTAATCGGTCTGAAACCTATATAAAATAATGTAAAAACAAATAAGAAGACTAATAGAATATTAACATTGAATATATTAACCGCATTTTTTAATCTGAATTTCATAGAATATAAAGTAACTAGTAATAGTATTCCAAGTAGAATATAATTGTAGATATTACTATATAAGTCAATGGGGATTAAATCAAACATATAATTTATTAAACGGATTAATATAATTCTAATATGTGAAAAGCATTTATATTTTCACTATTAATTGAAGATACTGTTTTGATTCTGAATTAAATATCATTATAGTAATTTAACAACTGTTTTAAACTACTTTTTGTATTAAAACCCTTATCTTCCAATACTTTCAAATGACATTTATCTCTTTTTTTCAGCTTACTTATTTTCTGCAACTTATCAACCCACAAATTAAAATTCGAAGATAAAAATTCAAATTGAATCAAACCAACTCCTAAATCAACTTCTTTGGCAACATTTGTAGAAATTAATGAGGGTGTACCCGCTACTTGAGATTCTACCAATACTACAGGAAATCCTTCATGTAATGATGGCAATATCATACAATCTGAACTGCTTAATATTCTTGGAATATCTTTTCTTAAACCAAGAAATTCAACTTTGGAATCCAGACCATACTCTTTAACTTTTCTCTCCATCGTTTCTCTCAAAACACCATCTCCAACAAATATTAATTTAAAATCAATGTTACGCTCATCCATATACTTTGCCAACTCTATAGAAAATGAATGGTTTTTGACTTTCAAAAACCTTCCAATTTGACAAATTAGAAGTGTATTTTCATCACATTCAAAATAAGGCCTAAGGCTTTTATGCGTATGGTTGAAATCATCAAAATTTACTGCATTGGGTAAATATTTAAATTGCTTATTCTTATAAAACAGATAATTTCCTGCTTCATAACCACAAGCAATTAAACCTGTAGAAAAAGTATTAATTAAATATTTTGATAAGTGAAAATATATCTTACTAGAAAAACTGTTATTAGAAACATTTGAGGTACTATGTGAATGTGAAATTCTTTTTTGATGACCAGCTAAAGACGCCCCTAAAACATTAAAGCCATTATTCAGTAAAGTATGAGTGTGAACCGCATAAAATTGTTTATTGGATCTTAAAAATTTATAAGTCTCCCAAAACCTACTCACTGAGCCTGTACTTTTAACTCTGTATATCTTACCTCCTAATTTCTCAATTTCATCATCATAATCACATTTTTTATCTGTGAAATACAGAAAATCAAACTGATACTGATCTCGATCCAAAACTCTGTACAAATTAATCAGCATCGTCTCGGCTCCAGCTCTGTTCATAGAACCTATAATATGGAGAATTCTTTTCATAATACTAATTCATTTGAAAGAGCTTTAAATTCTTTTTCTAACTGAGAAAATTCTGATCTAAAAAAATTACTCTCTGAAAGTATTTTACTTATTTGATCTTCAGAGAATTTATCAATCAGCCAAACAGAACTATAGTCTTTTATCCATTCATAAGAACCTTTTACTTTATGGTTATTATTTTGAAAAACTAAGCAAGGAGTATTTGTTATATAACAAAAAATCATCCCATGTAATCTATCTGTAATTACCAATTCAGCTTTTTTGAAAGTATTCCATATCTTTTCGAGTTCAAGCTTTCTTTCATCAACAGTTAAATAGTTTTTATTAATATGAGTATCGTAGAAAGTGCAATCGTCAAACCTTCTATTTACTAAATCGATAAGTAGATCATTCTCTGATTTTTTCAGTAGCTTTTCGTCATCATTTCTTAAACAAAATACAGCTCCTTTTCTTTCAAAATCTGGAGTACTTTTATTGAGACTCATTACAATATCAGGGGTGAGAATAATTTTATTTTTGATAAAATGTTTCTTCATAAGATCATAAGTAACCTTTTCTCTAGCAATAAACACTAAATCATCATGCTTACTATATGATTTCACTGCTTTCACTAAAGCTTTCACTCCTTTCGGTTTTTCTGAAAAATCAAATGTTTGCGGAAAAGATATAATTTTATTATTTGGAAAACTTTCTGCAACCAGCTGTCTGTAGAATTCTATCTGATCATATAAATCTCCAAGATTACCACCTCCAACAGTAGTTAGAATATCGCCAGAAGCTATAATTTTCTTGATAGCACAAATACCATCAAGAGTTTTACTTATAGGTATCTCTATAACTCTATATTCTTTTAGTACCTTTTTTAAAAACTCTGTCTGAGCATAAGTAATCGCCACATCTCCTAGATTTCCGTAATCTGCTGCTAAAAAAATAAAAACTTTCTTTTCACCATCATTTTTTATGTCGGATAAAAAGCCTCTGCTTTTAAATTTTTGCAAAAAAAGTAAGATTCTTGTTTTGGTTTCGAACGAAAAATAATTACTTATAAACATTTTATTTTTTTATTTTGCATAATATATATAACAAAAACACTGCTTTAGCGCTAATTATTTTTTTATAAAGTTTATCATAAACACTAACTGCTTTATAATATCGTATGTATTTTTGTGTTTCAGTATGACTTATAATCAATTTTATATAATCAATTTTTTCTTTTTCGGATAAATTATTTTTAAACGCAAAAAGATTGTTTACACAGTACCTAATACCTGCTGTAATAACTGAAGCTAATACAATTTTTTTTTTTTTTTCAGAAATTCTCCAAGAATTTAAAAAAGCCTCAATTGCATTTGCCTTTTTTAAATAAAGTTCAAAAGAATTTTTGTGAAAAGTTTTGATCAAAGACTCAGAGGGTCTATCAATATAATGATACAGTGGGGCATTTAGAAAAATTAATCTATTTGTTTTTTCATAAACTTTTGAATTAAATAGTATATCTTCTACTAAAGAAACTCCTTTCTCGAAAAAAATAAAATGATCTTTCAAAAATTTTGCTCTATATATTTTATTCCAAGCATAGCCTAAAATATTTATCATATTTTCATCAAAATAAAAATCATCTTCCCCCCTATTTAATACAAGATCTTCACAAATAATTTTTTTTGATGACAAAAGCTTTTTTTGTAAATCTTCATTATCAAGTATATACCCAAAAACAACAATATTAACCTCATCCTCATCAAAAAAATTCAATGTAGACTCTAGCAAATTTGGTTCTATCCAATCGTCACTGTCAACAAACAGGATATACTCTCCATTTGCTCTTTCTAATCCGTAATTTCTTGCATCAGAAAGACCTCCATTAGGTTTCTCATAAATACTAATTCTAGGATCATCAAATGTTTCTGCAACTAACTTACTCTTATCTGGGGAACCATCTATAATTATTAGTAGCTCAAAATTTGTATAAGTTTGTTTTAAAATACTTTCAATACTTTTTGCAATATATCTTTCAACGTTATATACTGGCATAACGATAGACACCATCTTAATAGTCGAATTATTTATTTCCATATATCATCATTTTTCATATTCTTAATGAGAGCACGACCATTCATTGGGCTGAAGGAAAGATTTTATTAGCAACTGAATTATTAATACAATTAATAAAACATCCCGTAAACACTTAAACTTTGGCTTATGCAAATAAAATATCTGATTTATTATCATTATTTTGTAAACAATTCTAATCAACATTTTATTTTTCTTAAAATTTGAAAATATCATTTTTCATTGACTATTACTTTTTTAGAAATCACTTTGCTAAAAACTGATTTAAACTTAATAATTGTTTTCGATTAATATAAAAAACAAAGCAAAATGCTAACACTAAGTTTAAATATAAACTATAATTATTACCATAATTTAGAACTGATACAGCGACAAAGACAATAAGTAAGGTAATAAATAATCTGATTGGAAAAATAATTTTTAATAAAGTTCTTATATGTGAAAATCTTATTAATAAAAGTACGATATACCCAATAACAACCGCCACACTTGCGCCAAATAATCCGAAACGCGAAATTAACATGAACGATAAGCCTACAGTTGTAATTCCACCAAAAATACTGCTTGTGAACGCTCCTTTCGTTTTTTTTGCACCAAGATAACCTGTCCCATAGAAACCAGCGATTGAGCTAAAAATTATACTCAGTAAAAGAAGTGGTGTGTACTGCCATGCATCAAAAAAATCTTTACTTACCATAAATGACAATGCCAATTTATTAGCGGCTACTATTAAAATTGATATTGAAAACAGTACTCTAATATAATCTTTTAAAACCTTCGAAAAATATTCGTCTCTATCTTCTCTATCATAACTTGTAATTGCTTTTTCCTGCCAAGCAAGATAAAACACATTTACAATCATTAGCAGTATAGTGGGAAGTTTATATGCTATTGCAAAAATACCATTTGCTGCCGTCCCCAAATACATTAAAATAATATACCGATTCGAAGATGAAATTGCCCACCAACTCAGTGAATTAGGAATTAGAGGGGTAGAATATCGTAGTAAAGTTTTGCCAAAATCAACCCTCGCGTATTTTAAATTAAAAAAAGAATATAATCTTCCAACAGCAAATAAGAAAATGCTCACAAAAAAGCCTGCTAATATATTGGAATATAATAGTCCCTCAATTTTATAATTCAAAACCATGAGTACAAATATGGCAAATAGGACGTAGATCAATGTATAGATTACACCCGCCCAAACGTATAATCCATTTTTACCAAGACCACGAATAAATTGTAAAAAAAACAGATAAATTGATTGACATAGAACCAAGAGAAAAAGTAGATTAAAATATTTTATTGGATAATAATAATTGTAGCAATACATAATAAAGTACAATACAAAATGTGACAGTACAAGAATTACAGAGATTGTAGAAAACACCTCTTTTTTAATCCTAATACTATCATCGCCCAACAACCATCTTAACGCAGCATCAGTCAGTTGGAAAGTAACAAATGGACTTAATAAGCTTAATGTTATTAATATCAAATCATAAGCTCCAACATCTTCCTTTGAAAGATAAAATGTAGTAAAAAAAATAAGTATGAAACTTATAATTTTTGAAGAAAAGTTTCCTATAGAATATAATATTGTTAAATTAAGTAAACTTTTTTGTTCTTTCAACTCATTATATTTTAAAATGTTAATATTTCAGGTTAAATATTAAGTCTATAGTCGCTTACTGACAATTTCTTTACTTAAACTACCTTTTACATCGTAAATAACGCCATTTTTCTTAAGAATTTTTTTTAAATCTAATGTGAAAAATTCTTTGTGTGATACCGTGAGAACAATAGCATCATATTGTACATCCTCCTGAAGTTGTGAAATACAATGAATATTATATTCGTTTTTAACTTCTTCAGAGTTTGCCCAAGAATCATATGTAACTACCTCTGCACCATAATCTTGTAGATTGGTAATAACATCAATCGCTTTTGAATTTCTTATATCAGGACAGTTTTCTTTAAAAGTAATTCCGAGATTTAAAATTTTAGATCCTTTTACTTTAATATCGTTTTTAATCATTAATTTAACAACCTGAGATGCGACAAATGCCCCCATAGAATCGTTCAGTCTTCTTGCTGCTAAGATTAATTCGGAATAATATCCTATTTCCTGTGCTTTTTGAGCCAGATAAAATGGATCTACTCCAATACAATGACCTCCCACTAAGCCGGGTTTAAATTTTAAAAAATTCCACTTGGTTCCTGCTGCTTCTAAAACATCGTGGGTATCAATATCCATTAAAGAAAAAATTTTCGCCAATTCGTTCATAAATGCAATATTGAGATCTCGCTGAGAATTTTCAATCACTTTTGAAGCTTCGGCAACTTTTATAGATGGAGCTAGATGCGTACCTGCAGTAATTACCGATTGATATAAATCGTCGACAATTTTTCCTATTTCAGGTGTTGAACCTGAAGTTACTTTCAAAATTTTATCTACTGTATGCTCTTTATCTCCCGGATTAATCCGTTCCGGAGAATATCCAACAAAAAAATCTTGATTAAATGTTAATCCTGACACTTTTTCTAATACAGGAACACATTCTTCTTCGGTAACTCCGGGATAAACTGTAGACTCATATATAACAATATCTCCTTTTTGTAATACCTTAGCTACCGTTTCGCTTGATTTGTAAAGTGGAGTTAAATCTGGTCTATTGTGTTTATCTACAGGTGTTGGAACGGTAATTATATAAATATCAGCAATTTTGATATCTTCTAGCAGAGAAGTACAATACAGACCCTTTTGATTTGATTCTGATTTCTGTAAAGGATTTTCTTCTAACAATACTTCATGAAGACAATCATTATTCAATTCCTGAGTAACGTCATTACCAGATTTAAGTTCGGCAATTCTTTTCTCATTGATATCAAAACCTACTACAGAATATTTTGTAGCAAAAAGTCTGGCAAGCGGTAATCCGACATATCCTAAACCTATCACACAAATATTATATCTACTATTCATTATCTATTAAATTACTCAGAAAAGACTAAAAATTATTCTATTTACCTAATAGTCTTTTCCAGAATGACTTTTTATTATCAGCAGAATATCCATACCCGTATTTGTAACCATAACCATATCCGCTGTGTATTTTATTCACATCATTAAGAACCATTCCAACATTTTTAATTTTCTTTTCTGCAATCTGTTTATTGATGAATAATGCCAATTCTTTTTCTGTGTAGCCAGACCGAGATATATACACCGTAACATCAGCTGTATCAGCAATGAGAAAAGAATCGGTAACAAGCATAAGAGGTGCTGTATCCAGAAGGATATAGTCGTAATCCTGTTTTAAACTTTCAACCAATTCCTGATATCTACCATTGGATAAAAGATCAGTAGGATTAGGCGTAATTGCTCCTGAATATATTACATCACAGTGGGGATTAAAAGATGTAGGATGAATAATTTCTGAAGCTTTCATACTATCATCGTACATAAATTCCGATAAACCTATCAAGCCTCTTCTATTCTCATTATATCGCTGTAACTGTGGGTTTCTGATATCAGAACCAATAATGATTACTTTTTTTCGCGGAGTAGCTAAAGTTAATGCTAAATTCACTGAAGTAAAAGTTTTACCTTCCCCCTTCACTGTTGAAGTTACAAAAATAACATTCCCTTTTTTACCTTTCGGCAACATAAAATTAATATTGGTAATCAGTATTCTGAATGCTTCTGCCAATGGTGATAAATCGTTCATTTGAACTATTTCAGGTTCACCTTTCTCTAAAGATGGCAGTTCACCAATCACTGTAGCACCATGTACAAGTTTTTCCAGGTCATTCTTAGTTTTAATCTTATTATTGAATAATTCGATTAAATAAATAATACCAAACGGAATTAAAAGTCCAATAATTAAGGCCGCCAAATAAATAATCATCTTCTTTGGAGAAACCGGTATCGGATTCGTTAAAGCATCGTCTACAATTCTAGCTTTTGGTGCGGCTATAGCCAAAGAAATGGCTGCTTCTTCTCTTTTCTGGAGCAACAGTAAATACAACTGCTCTTTAATTGTCTGTTGCCTTTCTATGCTTCTGAAAAGCTTTTCCTGAACCGGAATTCTAGAAATTCTTCCCGATAAACGGTTTTGTTCACTATTAATATTGTTTCTTGCTATTTGAAGAGCAGATCTGCTTTTCTGTAAACTTTGAATTACAGAACTCCTCATGCTATTCACCTGGTTGGTAAGATCCACGACAAGTGGATTGGCTGTTGTAGAATTTTCTAATAAGCGGCTTCTTTCAATCACCAATTGGTTGTACATTCCAATATTAGATGAAGCATCGGAATCTGAAAGTCCTACGTTGAGAGGTAAAACCTGATAATTGCCCTGTCTGTTAATAGAACTCAATAAACTGTTCACCAGTTCCAGCTGAGATTCATTCTCTATTTGTTTCTCTCTTCCTTTAGTAGCTGTTTCCAGTGAAAGTTCTGCCTCAGTCTGTATATCAGCAATATTATTTCTAACTTTAAAGTCTTCTTTCTGAGTTTCTACAGAACCTAATTCGTTACTGATCAGTTTAATTCTATCATCTATAAAACTCGCTGTTTTCTGGGCTTCGGAGTTTTTATCCAGAATGGCTTCTCTGTTATAATTAACGGCAAGTCGATTTAAAATATCTTCAGATTTTTCCGGAATAGGATCTGTGATTGATATCTTTAGAACGGTTGCTTCTTTCTGAACTAAAGCAACATTTAATTTAGCCAAATAGTATCTGGTTCTATTTATACCAGACATGAATTGAAGGGTATATTGCTGATTTTTATCTTCCGGCTTATATTTGAACTGATTGTTTTTTTGAAACATAATTACTCCAAAAGGCATAGACAAAGCTTTATCAAACTGAGCTTTAATAGGAGTTTTAAAATTTTCAGATTCTAAAATAATCTCATTTCCCTGAATTTTAGCCGTAACTTCTTTACTAGGATATTGAGCATTCTTCTTTTCACTGATTATCCTTACCAAAAATGGGGCAGATTCTTTATAAAGTTCAGATTCTTTAACTTTTCCCTTTGAGTATATATTGGTTTCTAATGCTAATTCTTTCACTACAGAAAGCATCAGCTTTTTAGATTTCAAAATCTCAATTTCGTTATCTACAGAATTGGTACCCATTCCTCCGATCCCTCCCAATTCGGAGATGACCGACATTTCAGGCTGGCTTGACGCAGATTTTTTGACCTCTTTGATTAATAATGTAGATTCTGTATTGTAAATAGGAACACTATATCTCAAGAAAAACCATGCAATTATAAGTGCGGCGATGACTCCAATGACAAACCAATACCACCTGAACAGATAAGGTTTAATTATTTCTCTAATATTAAGATTTTCTTCCTGAAATTCTTCCGGGTTCTGACTGTAATCCACTATTAAGTATTGTGAGGAATTAGAAATTTATTTTTTTGTTAATGCTAAAACCCCTAAAGCTATAGAAGCAATTACAGAGGCAACAGATAAATATATTCCTGTATTTGGATCTATTCTGGCTGCTTTTTCTCGAACTGCATTGGGTTCCACATAAATTAAATCATTTTGTCTTAAATAATAGTATGGCGAGTTGAAAAACTGAGCACTCGTTAAATCTACCCTTTCCTGTGTGAATTTACCATCAACATTTCTAACAATCAAAACATTTTTTCTAATTCCAAAAGGAGTAAGATCTCCTGCCAGACCAAGAGCAGCGGGTAAAGTTGTATTTCCATCCGGAATTACATACGTTCCAGGTTTATTAACTTCTCCTAATATAGACACTTTAAAATTAACCAGTTTAATATTTACTTCTGGATCCTTTACATATTTTGAAATTAAATCTACAAGTTTTGTTTTCAAAGATTCTACGGTTTCATCTTTTGCCACTACTTTTCCTATCTGTGGAAAATGAATGTTCCAATCCGTATCTACTATATATGTTGGACCTGACACAGGTAATTGCTGAGGAAGATTATTGGAGCTGGGCATAGAATACTGCGTAATAGTAGCACTCGACGAGTAATTCTGATTGAATGGTTTTACCACATCCATATCCTTAGCTGAAACAGATATAATTAACTGATCTCCCGGCTGTAAAGTACTACGACTGTTTTTGATAGAATTATCGAGTGCTACACTTTCAATATCTTTCATATAATTGATTTCTTGCCTAGGGGTACAAGAGAAAGCAGCTAAACCAATAGCTCCGCAGATCATATATCTTCTGAAATTCATTTTTGAAATTTTTTTCACAAAAATAGGATTATTAATTTATAATATGTGTTTATTTGAAAACATTAATATTTTTTAATTTAGCCATTTAATTAAAACTTTTACGACTCTGAAATTTCTATATTTTTCTTATCTAGAACTTCAAATTCAGAATTGTTACTGATAAACTCCGGTACAATTTCTTTAAGGAGACGAACAACCTGTAATTTATCTCTTTTTACGGCAGATTTAATAATCTGTTTACAAAGAACATCTATTTCTTCAAATCTTATACAGGGATCTTTAGAAATCATAATTTTCTGATGATGAGTAGGAACGGTAGTAGTATTGTCGCTCAAAAGTTCTTCATACAATTTTTCCCCTGGTCTTAACCCAATAAACTTTATTTTTATGTCTTCATCCGGAGTAAAACCAGATAATTTAATCATTCTTCTTGCTAAATCTAAAATTTTAACAGGGTCTCCCATGTCAAAGACATAAATCTCTCCACCACTTCCCATTGTACCAGCTTCCAATACCAATTCGCACGCTTCTGGTATCGTCATAAAATAACGAATGATATCGGGATGTGTAATTGTAACCGGCCCCCCTTTCTCAATCTGCTTTTTAAAATGTGGAATAACTGAGCCATTAGAACCTAAAACATTCCCAAATCTGGTGGTAATAAATTTAGTAACATTGCCTTCGCTTCCCTGTAATGACTGTACAAAAAGCTCTGCTGTTCTTTTCGAAGCCCCCATTACATTGGTAGGATTAACCGCTTTGTCGGTAGATACCATCACAAAACGGTTCACTTTATATTTTTTAGATAGCAATGCAATATTTTTTGTTCCTAAAACATTTACAAAAATTGCTTCATGCGGATTTTCTTCAATTAGGGGAACATGCTTATATGCAGCAGCATGATAAACCATTGAAAACTGATACTTCTCGAACAATGCTTCCAGACGATAATTATTGGAAATATCTGCTAATACAAACTTAAAGATTTGCTCCGGAAATTTTTCAAGAAGATCTAATTCGAGTTCATATAATGGTGATTCTGCCTGATCTACAACTACGATTACAGAAGGCTTGAACTGAGCTACCTGTCTAACGATTTCACTTCCAATAGAACCTGCGCCGCCAGTTACCAAAACTGTTTTTTCAAAATGCCTTTTTTGTACTTCTATATTTTCGATTTTAATAGGCTTTCTATTAAGTAGATCTTCAATCTGTAAATTTCTTATTCCGCCAACTAAATCAGATTCTCTCATCTTACTTAGTGTAGGAGCATTTAAAACTTTAAGACCGTTATCCAAAGCAAAAGTCATCCACTCTTCAAGTTCCTGCTTCGCCATGATTTCTTTGATGATCAATATAGCATCAAAATCACTGATTAAATTTTTGTCTTTAAAAAATTTATCAATATTATAAATTTTATGTCCTAATAATAGAGCTTTATGAGAATCCGAGCGTTTCGTAAGAAATCCTTCCAATCGGTAGGGATAATTCGGATTATGTAAAATTGCTCTAGCAATAGATACAGAAGCATCACTCACTCCCACCACTGCTACTCTTGTTTTAGAAGCCGAACCTTTATAATCAATTAATATATTAAACACTTGTTTTATCATCATTCGGAAGAAAAACATAATGAATATAGAAATAAAAAAATATAAAAAGAGACTAGGATAAAGATAAAGTGGTTTACCAAAAATAATCTTAAAACTCAAATTGAGTAAAAGCATAGTTAGTAAAGTACTTCCAGAGCATAATAAAATTTTAAAAAAATCAAAAAAGGTAGAATGCCTGATGATTCCCGCATATGTTTTATAAACGAACATAAAAATTGCGTTTATAAATAGTATAAAAACTATTTTATAATAAATATATTGAGGAAAGTTCACTTTAACGTGAAGTTTATCTATCAGATAATAAGAAATAGTAATGGAAACAAGCCCTATAAAAATATCTAAAAAAAGAACAATCCATCTAGGTATATATCTTAACTCCGTAATTTTCATTACGTTATCTCCTCCATACAAAGATCTAAAAGCATTATAAAGCTTTTTCATTGAACAAACTTATATTTTGTTATTTCTGCAAATGTAAACATATCAATAGCGTCCTAAATAAAAAAATAAGAAGGAATTAAAGTAACTCAAAGTATCTTTGAGGTTGACAACAAAAAAACCTTCTTATGGATTCAAAATTA